>CAJXNA010000067.1 GCA_913056415.1 uncultured Chloroflexota bacterium
TTACATACTGTACGGCCGCGACGAACGGCCGGCTACCCTGGACCTGGCCGAAGACGACCAGGCGACCACCATCTACGGCGTCAGCGCCGGGGACAACCTGGGAACGACGGTCCTGGCCGCGGACCTGAACGCCGACGGCATCGACGACGTTATCGTAGGGGCCCCAGGCGTTACCGCCGGAGCAGATCCCCGCACAGACCAGGGCCGCACCTACGTCTTCTTCGGCTCTCCCGACCTGAGCGGCAGTTTCGACCTTGGGGATGATCCCCAGGACTTTGTAGTCACCGGCGCCGAGGGGTTCAGCCGGGTTGGCGACGCGCTTGCCGCAGGCGACGTCAACGGCGACGGGATCACTGACCTTATCCTGGGAGCGCCCTTCGCCGGCCGACCGGTGGGTTCCCGGCCGGGAAGCCCGCGCACCGAAACGGGCGAGATGTACGTCATCTTCGGCTCCCCATCGCTATCGGGAGAGCGCAACACCACGTTCGGCGAGCAGGACTTCACGGCGACCGGAAACCAGCGCTTCAGCCAGTTTGGCGGCGCTGTAGCCAGCGGCGATGTGAATGACGACGGCATAGACGACATCATCGTGGGCGCGCCCCAGACCGACCTCGCAGAAGGCGAAAGCATCGCCGCCGGCGCCGTCTACGTCTTCCTGGGCCGTGAAGACCTCAGCGGGCGGCTGTTCATCGCTGAGGAGGAGCAGGACTCGGTCATCCTCGGCGCCGCAGCAGGGAACTCCCTGGGACATCCCTTGGCCACTGCCGATGTCAACGGCGACGGCATCGACGACATAATCATGGGAGCCCGCTCAGGGGACGGCCCCGACAACCGCATACAGGGCGCCGGTGAAATCGTCATCGTGCTGGGGAGAGAGGACCTGCCCTCCGTCATAGATCTCGCACTAGGGGAGGAAGACGCCAACCTGCACGGAAACGACGCGGCGGACCTGATGGGCTTCGGCGGCTTGGGTGACATCGACGGCGACGGCGACCAGGAGATCCTGGCCGGCACCGGCTACGGAGACGGCGACGGCGATGAGCGGACCGACTCCGGCGATCTATATGTAGTTGACGGCGCCGATCTTGCCGGTCAGATGTCTGTGGCCAACAGCCCCCTTCTCCTAACGGTCTACGGCGCCCAACCGGACGACCGACTGGGAACGTCCGCCGCCACTGGAGACATCAACGGCGATGGCAAGGCCGAGATCATCATAATCGCCGAAGACGCTGACAGCCTGGATGGAAGCCGCCCAGACGTTGGCCTGATCTACGTTCTTACGGTCCCCTGACCTCAGCGTGTCCAGCCCGGATAGCTGTCCTTGGCCGGATCGGTCGTCAGTCGCCGCACGTCGCTGCCGTCGGCGCGCATTATGTATATATCGAAGTTAGGGTTACCGTCCCGCAGGGAGCCGAAGGCGATCCAGTTGCCGTCCGGCGACCAGGCTGGGAATCCATCGGAAGCGGGGGAGTCCGTGAGGCGGGTCCGGCCGGAGCCGTCGGCGCTCATGACGTATATCTCGGCGTTGCCATCGCTGGCGGAGACAAAGGCGATCTGGGAGCCATCGGGGGACCAGGCGGGATAGCTGTTGTTGGGGGCGAACCGGTCGGAGAGGTTCAAGAAGCCGGAGCCATCGGCGTAAACGACGTTGATCTCAGCCCTGTTGTTGCGGAGCGAGACGAAGGCAATCCGAGCGGCGGTGGACGTGACCGGCGGTAGCGACGCCGAGCTTGGTCCCTCCGCCGCCTCTACCGGGAACGATCTCGGCGCCGTGACATCTCCGCCAGAGCCACAGGCGGAGACCAGGAAGCCTGCCAGCGTCAAGGCCACGAGCGGCCAGAGTCTCCAGATGCCACCGCCGTCTTGGCCGACCCGCTCCTCTCGGTAGAGCGCGGCCCGCTGGTGGGGGTTCTCCCCATAGCGGAGGTCGAGCGCCTTGTCCAGCGCCACAGTCATACGCTCAGGGAACGACTCCTCGCCCTGCTCGTCCGATCGCAGGTACTGGGCGATAGCCGTGTCGTAGCTGGCGACGTGCTGGAACGCCTTCTCGGCCAGGCGCCGGCGAAACTCCAGAGGCACGGCGTCTGCCCGCAGGTGATCCAACGCCTGGGCGTAGTCGGACGGGTCGACGAGGACGAGGACGAAGGGGTAGTTCTTGGCGGCGGCGCGCAGCATCGTCGGGCCGCCGATGTCGATGTTCTCCAGCGCATCGTCCAGCCTGACGTCCGGCCTCGCTACCGTCTCCACGAACGGATAGAGGTTCACGCAGACGATATCGATGGGCGGGATCTCGCTGCGGGCCAGCTCCTCCATCTGCTCCGGCCTGTCGCGACGGGCCAGGATGCCGCCGTGCACCATCGGGTGCAGCGTCTTGACCCGGCCGTCCAGGATCTCCGGGAAGCCCGTCAGCGTCGAGACGCTCTGCACGGCCAGGCCGCCATCGCTCAGATGCTTCTGGGTGCCGCCCGTGGAGTAGATCTCGAACCCCAGCTCCGCCAGGCTGCGAGCGAACTCGCGGACGCCGGCCTTATCGTGGACGGAGATGAGGGCGAGCATGGTCAGCGTTCCTCTTACTCCGCCGCCTGGAACTCGTCCGCCACCTCGGCAACCACCTCGCCTGCGCCGCCGCAGAGGGGACAGGTGGCCATCCCCGGCGTCACCTCGTCCATACCCTGGTATGCCATCAGCTTATCGTCCTCGATCCAGATGTACGGCTTCTCAGACTCGTAATCCTCGATCCCCCTCAGCATATGGCTCTCGCCCGCCTCGTCCACCCACATCACCTGCGTGCGGTCCGAGACGTGCTCCCGAAAGAACGTGTCCAGCGCCTCCGCCGCGCTCCTCGCCTCCACCTCCTCCTCCCACTCTACCTCCTCGTGGCTCTCCCCCTCCGGTTCCACCCCAGCCCCACGCAACCCGTACGTGCGCATCCAATCGCGGGCACCCCGAGGCATCCTCTCGACGTAGTAGACGCGAAAGGTGGGCATGCCTACCCCCACACCACGCCTTCGCCCCCCGCCACCTCGCCCACCACCAGCGTCCCCGGGAGCTGCGAGCGCACGGCCTCGGCGTCCGCGGCGGCCACCGCCAGCACGATGCCGAGCCCCATGTTGAACGTGCGGTACATCTCCTCCTCGGCTATGTTGCCCCGCTCCTGGATCAGCCGGAACAACGGCGGCGTCTCCCAGGCCGACCTGTCAATGCGGGCGCCAAGCCCCTCAGGCAGGACTCGGGGGACGTTGCCGGGGATGCCACCGCCGGTGATGTGGGCGATGCCCCTGAGCTGCGGCAGCACCGGCTTCAGCTCACGGTAATAGCAGCGGTGGGGCGCCAGCAGCGCCTCGCCCAGACTGACATCCAGGCCGGGGTAGGTGCGGTTCAGCCGCTCTCTCTCCTCCTCCGCGTCGCCGTCGAGGCCCACGCCGAACACCTTCCGAACCAGCGAGTAGCCGTTCGTGTGCAACCCGTCCGAGGGCAGCCCCAGGAGGACGTCACCCTCCCTGATGCGCGAGCCGTCGATCACGGCCTCCCGCTCCACCACGCCCAGGGCGAACCCCACCAGGTCGAAGTCGCCCGTAGCGTAGAGGCCGGGCATGTCAGCCGTCTCACCGCCCAGGAGAGCGCAACCGGCCTCGCGACAGGCCGCGGCCACGCCGCTAACCAGCGACAGCTTCGCCTCATCCGTCACGCCGCTGCCGCCGATGTAGTCCAGGAAGAACAGCGGCTCCGCGCCGGCGGTGAGGATATCGTTCACGCAGTGGTTCACCAGGTCGTGGCCCAGCCCCTCGTATCGCCCCAGCACAGCGGCCAGCTTCACCTTGGTGCCGACGCTATCGGTGCTGGCCACGAGGACGGGATCGCGGTAAGCGCCGAGGCGGAACAGGCCGCTGAACGGACCGACATCGGCGATGACCTCAGGACGTCGGGCGCCACGGGCGAGGTCAGCGAAGCGGGAGATCAGCCGCTCGGCGGCGGCGATATCGACGCCGGCAGCAGCGTACGCGTTATGGGACTGCTTTTCTTGGCTCATCCGGTTGTAGCGGAGGCCTTCCGGCCTCCTGCAGCACATGGAAAGCTTAAGCCTTCCGCTACAGGTTTGACTAGTGGCGGTCTCGCTCCCATGTCCAGGCGGCGCCGACGGGCTCACGCTTGCCGCCGCGGCCCACCCGCTCGAACACCAGCTTGTCCATCTGGAGCTGCACAGGCATCGGATATTCGCCGGTGAAGCAGGCGGTGCAGAAGGAGTCGCGCGGCTGCTCGACGGCGCGCATCAGCCCCTCAATGCTCAGATAGCTCAAGGAATCGGCGCCGATATGCTGGCGGATCTCCTCGACGCTCTTGTCGGCCGCGATCAGCTCCCACTGGGTGGCCATATCGATGCCGAAGTGGCAGGGGTTCTGGATCGGCGGCGAACAGATACGCATGTGCACCTCTGCGGCGCCCGCCTTGCGCAGCATCTCCACCACCTTGGGCGTCGTGGTGCCGCGCACGATGGAGTCATCCACCACCACCAGCCGCTTGCCGGCGATCACCTGCTTCATGGGGTTGAACTTCAGGTAGACGCCCTGGTCGCGCAGGCGCTGGTCGGGCTGGATGAAAGTACGGCCCACATAGCGGTTCTTGACCAGCCCCTCGCCGTAGGGGATGCCCGACTCATGGGCGTAGCCGATGGCGGCCGCGATGGCGGAGTCCGGCACGCCGATCACCATGTCGGCCTCGACCGGGGACTGCCGGGCCAGCTCCCGGCCCATCCCCATACGTGTCGGGTAGAGGAGCTTATCCCGGATCACGCTGTCCGGCCGCGCGAAGTAGATGTACTCGAACACGCAGAGAGCGGGGCGCTGCGCCTCCACCGCCTGGAAAGAGCTGACGCCGCTGCGGTCGATGACGACGGCCTCGCCGGGGGCGATCTCGCGCTCGAACTCCGCGCCCAGGTGGTCCAGAGCGCAGGTCTCGGAGGCGATCACCCAGCCGGTGCCGTTTAGCCTGCCCAGGCACAGCGGGCGCACCCCATAGGGATCGCGCATAGCGATAAGCTCGCGGGGGGTGACGGCCACGAGGCAGTAGGCCCCCTGGATCGACCTCATGACGTTTGTGATCCGTTCCTGCCAGCCGGCGCCGGGGGCGGAGGCCAGCATCTGGGCGATGACCTCCGTATCCGTGGACGACTTGAAGTCGTAGCCGTGATCCTCCAGGTCGTCTCGAAGGATTTCAGCGTTGATCAGGTTGCCGTTGTGTCCCAGCGCCAGCGGCCCGTGCTCACCCTCCACGTACACCGGCTGGGCGTTCTCGGCGCGCGTAGAGCCGGTGGTGGAGTAGCGGGTATGGCCGATGGCGACGAATCCGGGGAGGAAGGGCAGGTCGTTCTCGTCGAACACCTGCGATACCAGACCCATGCCGGTGCGCAGGTGGATGCCGCGCCCGTCGCCTGTGGCGATGCCCGCGCTCTCCTGGCCGCGGTGCTGGAGGGCGTAGATGCCGTAGAAGGTGATCCGTGCTACGTCTTCGTCCGGCGCAAACACGCCGAACACGCCGCACTTCTCTCGCCAGTTAGGATGCACGAAATTCCCTGCCCAGCGGAAGACAGGTCAAAATGCACTCCAAACAGTAATGCGTCTGCACCGAAAAGCTGATCGCCTTCGTCTCTGTCCAGCAAACGAATTGTAGCACGGGGAACAAGCGCGGACAAGGGGCGTGTACTCGTTCGGCACGTTAGTGACACTACGCTGCTGCATAGCCGAGCGGCGGGGGAATCTCCGGCCTGGAACCTTTGCCCGCCCCGCTCCGTCATACAATTGAGCAGCGATGAAGACGTTCACCATCTTCCTTCTCTTGACCGCCGTAGCTACTCTCTGGCTGGCCTGCCGGGGCCAGCAGGCTCCGCCCCTCACCTCCGGCATCGAAGGCCAGGTGCTAATCGGACCCACCTGCCCCGTGCTGCGAGAGGGCACTCCCTGCCCCGACCAGCCCTATCAGGCCACTATCGCCGTCTGGAACGCCGAACGCACAGAGATGGTGCGTACCTTCACCACCGACGAGGACGGCCGCTTTCGCCTCCCCCTGGCCCCCGGCGAGTACTACATCGATCCCCAGCCGCCGAACCCAGGCGCGCCGCCCACGCCTATCACCCAGACCGTCACCGTCCCGCCGGATCGGTTCGTCCAGATCACCATCGAATACGACAGCGGCATCCGCTAGGTCTACCCTGCTCGTTCTGAGCCTGTCGAAGGATGAACGGCGTCACTCTATCCGCTCTCTGTCCGCCCGGCCCTGCCGTTGAACTCGATCAGCTTGCGGGGCCGCAGCCTGATCGTCACGGAGTCCTCACCAGACACGCGCTCTAAGTAGGCGCGCGCCAACTCCTCACCCAGGTAGCGCACCGCCATCTTCAGACGATCGTCGTCCGCCAGACGGGGCCCGATCTCCACCCTGCCCTGCGCCATCACCGCGTAGTACGGCAAACTCCGCCGGTCGACAACGAGAGTTATCTCCGGGCGCGCCTCCACATTCCGGTGCTTCTGAGAGCCGCGGCCGGTGCTCATGATGAACACACCGTCCTCATACAGGTACCAGATCGGCGCCGCGTGGGCCCGATCGCCGGAACCCACGGTCGCCAGCACCGCCACGTTCGCCTCTCCGAGAAACTCCTCGCGCTCCGCCTCGCTCATGGAATCTCTACCCTCCCGTTAGCTTGCGATGCTCCACTCTCATGCAGCGGTCCATCACCACCTCCAGCCCAGCCTCTCGCGCGCGCCGCGCCGCCGCCTCATGGACGATCCCCTCCTGCATCCACACCACCTTGGCGCCCTTATAGATCGCCTCCGCAACTACCCTCGGCACGTACCTCGACCGGCGGAAGACGTCCACCACATCCACCGGCTCGCTGACAGAGCAGATATCAGGGTAACACCTCTCGCCCAGCACCTCAGTCTCGCGGGGGTTCACGGGGATAATGCGATAGCCGTGCTCCTTGAGGTATCGCGCCACCCTGTGGCTGGGCCTGTCCTCCCGCGACGATATGCCCACCACGGCCACGGTGTGGTACTTGCGAAGGATCTCCGCCTCCAGGCTCACGCCCGCTGCGACCCCTCATCCGACTCGCCGGCCCGCTGCTCGACCGGCTCCGCTGTCGGAGCCTCGGCGCTCTCCTCAATCGCTGCCCTGATCACGACATCCTTGCCCACCAGCGCCGCCACCGCCTCCGCGGCGTCCAGGGCGCGGTCGAACCCCTCGTCTATCAGGTCCGGCGTGTTCGCCGCCACCACCTGACCGATGGACAACTCCTTGCCGCTGGTCTTAACCAGCACCACGTCCCAGGCTCGCAGATCAAACGGCGGCGGCGGGCCCTTCCCTTCCACCTCGCCCAGCTGCAGGTCACACACCTCCAACCGCTCGATCTTCCAGAACGGCACCAGCTCCACCGTCCCGATCCCCAACCCCAGCACGCCCTGCTGGAAAGCGACAGACTGCTTTCTGGCGTCCACCACCACATGGGCGCCGATCAGCGAGTAGACGAACCCCATGCCGGAGAGCGGCCCCAGTACAAGGCCCGGAACCAGCATCGCCGCCAGCGCCAGGGCTGAGAGCTGGCTGGCGAACAGCGCCACCGCCACAAACAGCGACAGGCTGATCGCCAGGCCGAGGAACGGCCCGATGATGGCGCCGCGCTCGGGCCGAACGTCGATCCGGCCCTCGCGCACGACGCAGACGCGCCGGTCCAGGGGGATGCGTCTGGTTGCGGTAGACATGATTGCGCATCCATTGTAAGACCGTTTTTGGACGGCCGTCCAACGGGTTTGACGACGGAACGGGACGGGCCTACAATTACGTTCGAGGTACCCCACGATGCGCAAAGACTTAGTCGATATCCTCGCCTGCCCGGTCTGCAAGAGCCCCCTGGAACTCACCATCGAGGAGGAGGCCGGGGAAGAAGTGGTCCGCGGTAAGCTCACCTGCAACCAGTGCTCCGAGGACTACCCAATCGAGGACCGCATCCCCAACCTGCTACCGCCGGAGATGCGAACCGCCTGATGGAAGGCTCCCAGCGCTTGGGCGCCATCATCATGCTCGCCACCATGTTCGAAATGGTGGTCTTCCTGTGGGCGGTTTCTCGCCGCAGCTACCTGGCGGTGGCGCTGCCTGTGACCCTCGTCCTCGGTTCCCTTAACGCCCTCGCTTTCTGGATCGGCTGGACGATGTTCACCGCCGCCGAGGAGGAAGAGGAGGAGCTGGAGGCCACCCTGGAACAGGTCGCAGAGACCTAGAGCCTCAGCTTCTCCGCCGCCATCCCCTCCAGCCCATCCCATCCCGCCTCAGCGATGCGCCGAACGCCCTCAGTACCGGCCGCCGCCAGCAGTTCGGCGATCGTCTTCCCCTCCACGGGGTGACGCGCGTCCGCCGCGATCTCCGCCAGCGGCGCCAGCACGAACGGCCGCTCCGCCAGACGCGGATGCGGTATCGCCAACCCCTCCTCGCCCACGATGCGGTCCCCGTACAGCAGGACGTCCAGGTCTATCGGCCGCGGCGCCCATCGCTCCTCGCCCGGCCGCCGGCCCAACTCATGCTCCAACCCTTGCAGAAAGCGGAGCAGCGGCCTCGGCTCAAGCCCCGTCTCCCAGCTACAGGCGGCGTTGTAGAACGGCGGCTGCGCTGGGCCGCCCACAGGCTCCGTCTCGTACAGCGACGATACCGCCTCCACCCGTCCCATGCGCCACAGCCCCCGCAGCGCCGCCCGCAGGTTAGCCTTTCTGTTCCCCAGGTTGGAGCCGAGCCCCAGATACACGATCGCCATCAGCCACCCCGGCTCAGGATCACAAACGTTAGCCGTCCTTTGGATGCTGTGCGGGGCATCACTCAAACACTGGGATCAGAAGGACCGTCCCGCTCCCTTTGACTCGCGCCAGCAACACCTAG
>CAJXNA010000068.1 GCA_913056415.1 uncultured Chloroflexota bacterium
AGGCGAAGTCCGTCTTGTCGTTGTACCACTCCGTGAGGTGGGTGCCGGGGAAGCCGCAGTCGAAGAACGCCACCTTGTAGTCGCCCGCAGGGAGTCCCCCTACGCTGTAGTCGCCCAAGAAGTCCGTGTAGCCATCGCCCACCCACATGAACGAGCTGTCGTAGACGTCGACGCAGATGTCGGGCAGAGGTGTGCCCGTGCCATCCTCGGTCACCGTGCCGGAGATGGAACCCGTAACTAACTGGAGGAGGGCAGGATGACCCAAGTCGTCGTTGATGGGCGGAGCATGGGCCTGGCCTATCCTGAGCCTGAAATGGTCGCGTTCCGGAACGAGAGGGCTAGAAGTGGCCCGATTTTCGCTCGGACGGCACATGGTGCCATCATCCCGATCGAACCTGAGCTCGGCTCCACCCCGTGGACTCCAGCCAGGCAGGTGGGCTCCGAAGTGAGTGAAGCGATTGCCGCTGGCTACGTCTACTCTTGGGCCAAGGTTATCATTCGGGCCAGGGGTTTCGACGGCGCAATCGGCCCCTTCAGGCGACAGGTAGCTATCAAAATTGTTGGCAATAGTGACATGTGCATTAGCCGCGGGCTCAGGTGCCAGCAGCACTGCCGCCACCGTCAGCAGGCCCAGTATGAGGAATCGCAGATATCGCATCGCCGCCCCCTTCCCCTAGATGTTCTGCCGTTCGCGGTAGCACAATTATACCCCCCCTAGCCGAGCAAGTTTGCATACACCCTGCCGAACTTCGACTCGCTCCTCCCCTGCCTCCTCCCCATTCCACCTCTCGCCCCCACCGCGCTACGCTGTACGCGTACCACGCCTGCCTGCCGGCAGGTAGACACCTTAACACCGTGTCCGCCTCTGGAGGAGCACCGGCCACATGACGATCCCCCACACATCTTCGCCCTTCTCGTCGCCCGGTTCGGGTTCCTGCCTCTTGATCGTTTGTTCACCCCCTATCCATGAACGACGTTCTATCAACCATACCGGCGGCCAAAACGACGCCCCTCAGATTCGCCGAGCGACCGAAAAAATAAAACCCCACGCCGAACGATCAAACCCCAGACACAATAGCCACCGCACCATCAATAACCCAGATACGGAAAGCCCTTTGATCGAACGTTGAAAACCCTTGATCGTCCGCGTTCCTTGTCCCCTCTTCCCCTTCCTCGTATACTGAACCCACCTGGAGGTGGTTCCCCTATGGCAGTCGAGACCGGCACTATTACCGTCAAGCGCGGCCTGGCCCAGATGCTCAAGGGCGGCGTCATCATGGACGTCGTCACCCCGGAGCAGGCCAAGATCGCCGAGGACGCCGGCGCCTGCGCCGTCATGGCGCTGGAGCGCGTACCCGCGGACATCCGCGCCGCCGGCGGCGTTGCCCGCATGGCCGACCCGGAGATCATCGCGCGCATCATGGACACTGTCTCCATCCCCGTCATGGCCAAGTGCCGCATCGGCCACTTCGTGGAGGCGCAGGTGCTGCAGGCGTTGGGCGTCGACTACCTCGACGAATCCGAGGTCCTCACCCCCGCCGACGAGGCGCACCACATCAACAAACACCCGTTCAAGATCCCCTTCGTCTGCGGCTGTCGCGACCTGGGCGAGGCGCTACGCCGCATCGGCGAGGGAGCGGCGATGATTCGTACCAAGGGCGAGGCCGGCACCGGCGACATCGTGGAGGCCGTCCGCCACATGCGCGCCGTCTGGGACGGCATCCGCCGGCTCCAGTCACTCCCCGAGGACGAGCTGCCGGCGGAGGCGAAGACCCTCAACGCCCCGCTGGAGCCTCTTAAGGAGACGCGAGAGCTGGGCCGCCTGCCCGTCGTGAACTTCGCCGCCGGCGGCATCGCCACACCCGCCGACGCCGCCCTCATGATGCAACTTGGCGCCGACGGTGTGTTCGTCGGCTCCGGCATCTATAAGTCGGACGACCCTGCGCCCCGCGCCCACGCCATCGTCAGAGCCGTAACCAACTACAACGACCCGGCCATCTTGGCCGAAGTCTCGCGCGGACTGGGAGAGCCGATGAAGGGGCTCGCCGCGAAGGGCTTGAGTCAAGAAGAGCTGCTGGCCACCCGCGGCTGGTAGCGGGCCCTTCGGCTAAGACGAATCTGACGTAGGGATGGCTTCTTCCTCCGGCAATGGAGGTTCTGGAGACTTCCGCTACAATATGCTGTCTACGTGCAGCTGTGGCTAATTTAGACCATAGGGTCGTGAATACATCCGACACGCGATAGAATAGAAACCGAAGTGACAACCATAGGAGTCCTCTCCCTCCAGGGCGATTTCGTCGAACATCAAGCCGTCCTTCGCCGCCTCAGCGCCGACGTGCGGCAGGTCCGCACGCCCGATGGCCTGCGCGACCTGGACGGCCTGATCATGCCCGGCGGCGAGAGCACCACCCTCTGCCGCCTGATACAGGACTTCAACCTCTACGACCCGCTACGGGCCGTGATCAAGAGCGGCCTCCCAGTCTGGGGCACCTGTGCCGGCCTCATCATTCTCGCCCAAAGGGCTATTGACCTGGATTTCCCCACCCTGGGCGCACTGGACATCACAGTGCGGCGCAACGCATACGGCCGCCAGGTGGACAGCTTCGAGACCAACCTCTCCATCCCGGCCATCGCTGACGGATCGTCCCGGCCCTTCCACTCTGTGTTCATCCGCGCCCCCGTCATCGAGGAGGTTGGCGCCGGCGTCGAGGTGTTGGCTCACCTACCTGCGGACGCCGGACCTGCGGCCACAAGCACGGTGGCCCTGCGACAAGGCCCGTTCATCGCCACCACCTTTCACCCCGAGCTCGCGGACGACGATCGCTTCCACCGCTACTTCCTGGACATCGTCCGGCAGCAGGGGAGAGGATACACTCCAAAATGAGCCGCGCCCGGCACCCGCTGCCCACCGACCTCGTGGCCCTGATCACCCACGACGGACGCGTCTATCCCAACGAAGCCAAGACCTGGGATCGCATGGGCGCGGACGACAGTGGCCCGCATCCGCTCGGCACCGCCCTGGAGCAGTGGCTCTCCTTCGCCACCGGCAAACACACCTGGGTGAGCGTCCATGGCGCCACGATCCGCGGCCTCGTCTCCGCCCGTCGACGTGCCAAACGTACCGTATGGGAAGTCGACTGTCTGATCAACGCCGACGATGACCAATCCATATCAGGCTCGCTCCTGGAGCGGATGGCAGCAGATGTCGCCGGCCAGGGGGCTGAACGCGTCTTCCTGCGCCTGGCAGCCGACAGCTGCGTCGTGGAGATCGCCCGTAGCGCCGGCTTCTTCACCTACGCCGAGGAAACCCTATACCGCGCTGAAAGCCCCCCGTCAGTCGAAGACCCTGGCCTGCCGCTACGGGCTGCATCCAGAGCCGACGCTTTCGGCATCTACCAGCTATACAACGCCGTGACACCCGCCAACGTGCGCGCCATTGAGGGTCTCACCTTCCAGGAGTGGCAGGCCGCTCGCGAGCCCTGGGGTGGAAACCCCAGCGACCTCGTATTGGAGGAAGAGGGCATCATCACCGCTTGGCTGAGGCTGCTGCGCGGCAATGAGGGGCGCTTCGCCATGCTGGTGCACCCGCAACGCCGCGACGCTGACGCCTTCCTGCACACAGCGCTGGCCCGCCTGAAGGGCTCTGAGACCATCCTCTGCCTGGCCTCCTCTCAGGGCGACTCGCTGTCAGGCCATCTGCGAAAGCTCGGCTTCTCCCCCGCAGGCGACTACACATCGATGGCGAAGCGGCTCGCCAAGCACGCCGGAGAGCTGGCGGCGAAGACGATAGGCACTACCGTAACTGCGAGCTGATTCATGCTGAACATCACCGACGACCTCGACGCCCTCATCGACGTTCTGCCGCCGCAGGCCGCGGAGGCTCTTCGCCAGCGTACCAACAACTTCGATCTGCTGGAGATCGTGCTCGACCTGGGACGGCTGCCGGAGGCTCGTTACCCCGACGAGGAGACAGTACTGAGCGACCGCGAGGTTTCCCAGGAAGACATCGAATTCATAATATCACGCATCAGCGAGTTCACCGCCGATAACCGGGCCGGCATAGAGCGCACCCTTCACCGCATCTCTTGCATCCGCAACCGGCAGGCGCGCATCGTCGGCCTCACCTGCCGCGTGGGGCGAGCCGTCTTCGGCACCATCCGCATCATCGAGGACTTGGTGCGGGACGGGAAGAGCGTGCTTCTGCTGGGCCGTCCCGGCATAGGCAAGACGACGATGCTGCGAGAGGTCGCCCGCTACCTCGCCGACGAGATGAACCGGCGCGTCGTGGTGGTGGACACCTCCAACGAGATCGCCGGCGATGGCGACATTCCCCACCCGGGCATCGGCAGCGCCCGCCGTATGCAGGTGCCCGCACCCTCCCTGCAGCACCAGGTGATGATCGAGGCGGTGGAGAATCATATGCCGGAGGTCATCATCATTGATGAGATCGGCACTGACCTAGAGGCCTCAGCCGCCCGTACCATCGCCGAGCGCGGCGTCCAACTCATCGCCACCGCCCACGGCAACACCCTGGAGAATCTCATCATGAACCCCACCCTATCCGACCTCGTCGGAGGAATCCAATCTGTGACTCTGAGCGATGAGGAGGCCCGGCGCCGCCGCACCCGGAAGGCGATCCTGGAGCGGCGCGCCCCGCCCACCTTCGGCACCCTTGTCGAGATTCAATCCTTCTCTCGCGTGGCGGTCCAGCGGGACGTCGCCGAGGTGGTAGACGCCGTCCTCCGCGGCTACGAAGTTCCCGCCGAGATCCGCGACCTGGACGCGGAGGGTAACGTCAAGACCGTGAGCGCCCCATCAGGAGGCCAGCGCTCTCTGGAGCGGCGTGGCTCTCCGGCGACGGTTACCGCCATCGGCACCACCGCCGGCCGTGAGCGCCGCATCTTCCCCTTCGGCGTGTCGCGCCAGCGCCTGGGGCAGGCGCTGCGCCAGACCGGTTTCGCGGGCACGATCGTGGACAGCCTTGACGAGGCCGACGCGCTGATTACGCTGCGCTCCTACCACCGGCGCAAGCCCCAGACCCTCCGCGACGCCGAGGATCGCAGTGTCCCTATCTACGTTGTCAAGAGCAACACCGTCTTCCAGCTTGAGCACTGCCTACTCTCCATGCGCACCGAGAAGGCCGGCGACCCTGTCGTAGCCGCCCTGCGAGAGGCGGAGGAGGCGATCGGCCAGGTGATGACCGGAGACGACGCTATCGACCTCACTCCGCAGAACGCCTACATCCGGCGGCTGCAGCACATGCTGGCTCAGCGCTACAATCTTTCGTCCCGCAGCATGGGCAAGGACCCCTACCGGCAGGTGCGCATCCTTCCCGGCGAGATGGACTGACGGTGTCCCCGCAACTCCACCGCGGCACCCTGGTCACACTCGAGGGCGGAGAGGGCTCCGGCAAGTCCAGCCAGGCCGACGCGCTCGCGACGCTCATGCGAGAGCATGACTACGATGTCACTAGCACCCGCGAGCCCGCCGGTACGGAGCTCGGCGAGATCGTGAAGGGGATATTTCAGCGAGGCGTCACCGTGACCCCAGGGGCGGAGCTATTGCTCTTCGAGGCGGCCCGCGCGCAACACGTACAGGAGGTGATTCGGCCCGCTCTGGAGCGCGGCAAGATGATCCTCTGCGACCGCTACACGGACTCCACCCTGGCTTATCAGGGATATGGTCGCGGTCTTAGCCTAGGCCACCTGCGCGCCGTCAATCACATCGCCACCGGCGGGCTGCCTCCCCACTTCACTATACTGCTGGACCTGCCACCGGAGATCGGCCTTGCCCGCAAGGACCACGAAACCCTTGGCGACAGTATCGGCAAGGAATCGCTTGAGTTCCACCAGAGGGTGCGTGCGGGATACCTGGAGCTGGCGCAGCGGGAGCCGGAACGCATGGTCGTAGTGGATGCGTCGCTACCGAAGGATCAGGTCACGCAGGCCGCCTGGCAGCACCTGCAACGGTTCCTGGACCACCTCCTGTAGAGGGAAAACAGGGCGGCCCCAGCGCAATTGCCGGGGCCGCTTTACTGTGGGTCGCCGCACCTCCCTTTGGGCTCGTCAATCACTCAAACTCGCGACTACCGCACTTATATACCTGTGTTGTCATTCTGGTATCAGATGGTGTCGCTTGTCAATACGAACCGCTACATACTCTCTTCACTGTTCCTTAACTTCTCGCTGCCGCCAAATCTGATCGCGCCTTCTTGCTGGCCGACAGGAGCGATGCTAGGATGACTCTATCGTCTATTGCGAACCTATCAGGCCGCGCAGATGCCGCCTTCATCCATATCAGTACGCGTTCCCGCCACCAGCGCCAATCTAGGTCCCGGCTTCGACTGCCTGGGGTTGGCGCTGGACGTCTGGGCCACCATCACTCTGTCTACGAAGGCGTCCCAGGGCGATCACCCTCTGGCCCGCATGGCCGATAACGCCGCTCGCGCTCTCTTCGCCGCCGCCGAACTGCCGCCTCCCCCCGGCTACGCAGCCACTTACGAAGGCTCTATCCCTATCGCACGTGGGCTGGGCGCCTCCGCCGTCGCCCGCGCCGGCGGCGTCCTCGCCGCCAACGCCCTCGCCGGTGACCCGTTCGACCGCGAGCACCTCCTATTCCTGGCGGCGGAGCTGGAGGGCCACGCCGATAACGTAGCGCCAGCGCTGTTCGGTAGCCTCCAGGTGGTAGTACGAGGCCGCCAGAAGATCACCCGTATGGGCGTGCCTCTGCCGGAGGGGCTCAAGGCCGTCCTTCTGGTGCCGGAGCTGCGCATGCCCACCCAGAAGAGCCGCAAGCTCCTTCCTCAATCGCTTTCGCGGGCTGACGCGGTGCACAACGCCTCCCGCGCCGCCCTGCTCGTCGCCGCCCTGGGCCAGGGTCGGTTCGACCTCCTGGATGAGGCGATGAAGGACCGGCTCCACCAGCCAGCCCGCGCCAAACTGCTTCCGGGGATGTACAGCATCTTCGATGCGGCCAAGGCGGCCGGCGCCCACTGCGCTTACCTCTCCGGCGGCGGCTCTACGATCTGCGCCCTCTGCAGCGACAACGAACGGGGGATCGCGGACGCGATGCTGGAGGCCGCCAGCAGTCGCGAGGTGGCGGCGGAGACGCTGATCACCACTCCCACGGAACGGGGAGCGGAGATCGTGGAGACGAACTAGGTGGCGCTTATCGTCCAGAAGTACGGCGGCACCTCGGTCGCCAACGCCGAGCGTATCCAGAGCGTGGCCGGCCGCATCGCCCGGCAGGCGGAGGCGGGAGACCGCCTGGTGGTCGTCGTCTCCGCCATGGGAGACACTACCGATGAGCTGCTGGCGCTGGCTAACCAGATGACCGACGAGCCGGAGGAGCGGGAGCTGGACCTTCTCCTCTCCACGGGGGAGATCGTCTCCTCAACGCTACTGGCGATGGCGCTGAAGCATATCGGTCATCCGGCGATCGCTCTGTCCGGCGCTCAGGCGGGCATCGGCACGGACAAGCGCTACGGGCGGGCCCGTATCCTGAAGGTGGACCCGCACCGCGTAGAGGCGGCGCTGAAGCGTGGCAACGTGGTGATCGTGGCCGGGTTCCAGGGGACGACGGAGGAGCTGGACGTTACCACTCTGGGCCGCGGCGGCTCCGACACTACCGCAGTCGCCCTGACGGCGGCGCTCAAGGCGGAGCGCTGCGAGATCTACACCGATGTCGACGGCATATACACGGCCGACCCCCGCATCGAGCCCAGGGCGTCCAAGCTGGAGTCGGTCAGCTATGAGGAGATGCTGGAGCTGGCCAGCTACGGGGCGAAGGTCATGCACCCGCGGGCGGTGGAGCTTGGCGCCCTATTTCAGGTACCGATCCTGGTGGCCTCCAGCTTCGTGGAGACGCCCGGCACGCTCATCGGAGGTGCGAGCATGATGGAGCAACGGAACAAGGTGACGGGCATCGCCGGGGACACGGACGTGGCCCGGATCACGATTCGGGGGGTGCCGGACCAGCCCGGGATCGCGGCGCGGCTGTTCCAGCCGCTGGCCGAGGGCGGTATAAGCGTGGACACGATAGTCCAGAACGCGAGCGTGGAGCGGCTGACGGACCTGACGTTCACTGTGACGCGGTCGGACCTGGGGCGGGCGATGGAGATCGTGAAGCCGGTGGCGGCGGAGATCGGGGCGCCGGAGGTGCTGGCGGACACGCACCTGGCGAAGGTGAGCGTGGTGGGGTCGGGGATGCAGTCCGGGCCGGGCTACGCGGGCCGGATGTTCCAGACGCTGTACGAGGCGGGGATCAACATCGAGCTGATCACGACGAGCGAGATCCGGATCACCTGCCTTATCGAGGAGGCGCAGGTGCCGAAGGCGGTGCGGGCGCTGCACAAGGCGTTCGAGCTGGAGGAGGGGTAGGGGACGGGAGAACGCCGCCGAGAACCCAGAACCTAGAGCCCTGCGTACGATCAAGGGTTTTCGACGTTCGATCAAGGGGAGTTCCGTGTCTGATTTTTGATGGTTCGCTGACGATTGTGTCTGCGGTTTGATGGTTTGGCAAGGTTTGCGGATTTCGAAGGGCCAAGGCGAATCTGAGGGCGGGGTCCGCGGCTTCGTTTTTATTGATGGTTTGACGTTCGGCCATTGAGCGGGCGCGTTCCATCATAGCGTTCAGGAGCAGGACGGCGACCTGCTCCGCCTTACGCTGCTTGAGGCGGTGGCGGGCGGCGAGGTTGAGGAGGGCCTGTCTAGTCTCGGGGATGGTGGCGAGGATGAGGCCGAGGTGGGCGAACTGAGCGGAGCGGCGGCCGTGCTTGAGGGCGTTGAGGTTGCCGGGTTTGCCGCCGGCGCCGGGGCGGCGGCCGCCACGCCGGTTCGGCTTGGAGGCTAGAGGTTGGGCGCTGGCGGTGGAAGTCATGGCTGGTAGAGGGGAC
>CAJXNA010000069.1 GCA_913056415.1 uncultured Chloroflexota bacterium
GCTCGGCGACGGAAGCCCGCATCTCCAGGTCGTGTGTGAAATTCATCATGATTACCTCGCTCTAGGTTCCAGGTTATATATCATGTCTTATATAATATAGCAGTGTCCTATAATGTCAAGCGGGTATGACGTTCCTTTTATAAAAATCTTCTCACGGATTATCATGGGGCAGCGAATGTCCAGCGACCGTATCAGGTTGCGGACGCGTTGGCGATCTCTTATCATCTTCCGAGAATACCCGCCTCGATAGAGGCCATTCAGTGACGTAGATCACATTTGACGACCGTCGACATCGTTATCCCCGTCTACAACGAGGAGCGGGCGCTTCCCGAGGCGATCCCCAGGCTCCGCGCCTTCCTTTCGGAACCGGCCTTCCCTTACCCCTGGCGTATCGTCATCGCTGACAACGCCTCCGTGGACGACACGCCCAACGTGGGCCGGAAGCTGGCCGACGAACAGGCCGACGATGTGGAGTACGTGCGCATTGAGAAGAAGGGCCGAGGCCGGGCCCTCAAGCAAACCTGGCTGGCCAGCCCTATGGACGTCGTCAGCTACATGGACGTGGACCTCTCCACCGGCCTGGAGGCGTTCCCGGCCCTCATCGCCGCCATCGCCGAAGGGGAATACGGCCTCGCCATCGGCTCGCGTCTGGCCCCGGGTGCGCGGGTGAAGCGGTCGCTCAAGCGGCGGACGCTGACTACGGGCTACAACCTGCTGATCAAGGCGATGTTCCTGACTCGCTTCAGCGATGCCCAGTGCGGCTTCAAGGCGGTAAGCCGGCGGGCCGCCCAGCGCGTCCTGCCCCTGATAGAGGACAACAACTGGTTCTTCGATACAGAGCTCCTCATTCTGGCCGAGAAGCTGGGCTACCGCGTGAAGGACGTGCCGGTCTCATGGGAGGAAGACCCTGACACGCGGGTGCATATCGGCAGCACAATCGCCGAGGATTTGCGAGGGCTATGGCGGCTACGCCTGGGCCGCCCCTGGCGAGGCGCCGCGGCCCGTGCAGAGGCGGAGTAGGCTACTCAGACGCCGGGCCCGTTTTCCGGGCCCCGCAGCGCAACCTATAATGGAAGCGCCATCCACTCATAGAAATGTCTACCTTCATCACGTCTCGCAAGCTCTGGCTGGGGTTAGGCGGCACCGCCCTCTTCCTGGCCCTGTTCTTCTGGCGGACCGACCTGCCGGAGCTCGCCAACGCCCTGGCGGAGGCGAACTACTGGTGGGTAGCGCCGGCGACGAGCTCGTGGCCCCGATCCTGACCGGGGAGCGACCCGAATGAGCGAAGAGCCGCGGACCGTCGGCATCATCGGCGGCGGCGTGGCCGGCCTCACCGCCGCCTACCGCCTCCTCCAGAAGGGGCACCGCGTACAGCTGTTTGAGGCCAGCCCCTCCCTGGGCGGCCTGGTGCGCACCTTCGAGATCCCCGCCGGGGGTGGCGAGCCGATAGAGTGTTTCTACCACCACCTGTTTACCACGGACACCGCCGCCATTCGCCTCATCGATGAGCTGGGGCTGGGAGACCGTCTCACCTGGCATCCGTCCAAGGTCGGCATCTTCTACGACGGCCGCATCTACCCGTTCGTGACCCCCATGGACCTGCTGCGTTTCACCCCTGTGGGCCTCATCGACCGCGTGCGCCTGGGGCTCATGGGGCTCTACCTGCGGCGGCAGAAGGACGGCTCCCGCTACGAGAGCATCACGGCCAAGGAGTGGGTTCGGCGCTTCGCCGGGCAGCGCAACCTGGACGTGGTCTGGGGGCCGCTGCTACGCGGCAAGTTCGGTGACCTGGGCGACGAGCTGGTGATGACCTGGCTGTGGAACAAGATCCACCTGCGCTTCACCTCTCGCGGCGCCGGGCCGTCCCAACGGGAGGTGCTCGGCTACCTGCGGGGCTCCTTCGGCGCCTGGATCGAAGCGCTCATCGAACGCGTCCGCGAGCTGGGCGGCGAGCTCGAGGCGGGCCGCCCCGTTCAGCGCATCGTCGCCGATGGCGGTCGCGTCGGCCTGGAGCTGGCCGGCGAGCGACAGGAGACGCTCTTCTTCGACGCCGTCGTGGCCACCGTGGCCAACAAGATCTTCCGTCGCATCGCGCCGCCTCTCCCCGAACCCTACGCCGAGAAGCTGGAAGGGGTGCCCTATCAGGACGCCCTCTGCCTGATCCTGACGCTGAAGCGCCCTCTCTCCAGCATGTACTGGCTCAACGTTAACGACCGCTCCATCCCGTTTCTGGCCATCATCGAGCACACGAACTTGATCGAGCCAGAGCGGTACGGGGGCCAGCACGTAGTCTACGTCTCGAACTATCTGGACAAACAGTCGCCCCTCCTGAGTATGGACGTGGACCAGGTCTGCGAGCTTTACCTGCCGCACCTCAAGCGGATCAACGCCGCCTTCGAGGAGAGCTGGATCATCGACCGCTGGCTGTTTCGCGGCGCGGACGCCCAGCCGGTGTTTACGGTGGGCGCCGGCTCTCGCATCCCAGAGCACCGCACGCCGGTGCCCGGCCTCTACCTGGCTAACATGAGCCAGATCTACCCCCAGGACCGAGGCCAGAACTACTCCATCCTCCTAGGCGAGACTATCGCCGAAACGGTAGCCGCGGACCTGGCCCGGGCGCAGGCCGCGCACTCCGCGGTATAGAGCCCGAGCCGCTACCGGGAGCCGCTGACCGCCGCCTCCTCAGCGGGCATCCGGTAGATCGTCACGCCTTCGTTCTCGAACACCGGCGTCATGAACTCGCGGAACTTCTCCAGGCCGTCTCCTCCGTACTTCTCGCGCTCCAGCCGACCGACGTAGACGTACTCAACGTCGTACTTGTCCAGAAGCGACCTGGCGGTCTGGGCGTCCGTCGTGGTGTAGATCGTCTCCACTTCCTCTGGGCGCTCCGTGAACGGAGTGTCCGAGCCGTCGGAGCTGGGGCGGCCACGCCACTGCAACTCGTGGTTGAGCCAGCCGATGACGGTGGGGAGGCCGGTGCGGGAGGAGATCCGGGCGGAGTCGCTGAAGTCGCCGCCAAACGCCTCCAGGATCACAGGCAACCCGGAGACGTTTTCGTTCAGCCACTCTATCGCCTCGTACTCCATCGGCTCGCCCCGCTGGACGTGAACCAGACCGTTCAGGCTCTGATCGTTACGGAACCCGTCCGTGCGCTCCAGGGCGACCGTGACCGGATAGATCAGGGCGAGGCCGAGAATAGCCACGGTCGCGCCCAGCCAGCCCAGACGCCGCCAGGCCTGAGGCGGCGACGCGCCTCGCGCCGCCGCGGCCGCGGCGTAGGCGACGATAGAAGCGCCGGCGACCAGGATCCCCGGCGTGGCCGTCCACCAGCGTGAGTAGAGCGTATCCCAGGGGTCAAGGGCGACGAAGAGGGTGTACGCCACCCCCAGGACGACACCCGCGCCGGCCAGCCACTGCCCGGGCAGCATACCCAATCGCGGCCGCGGCGGACGCCAGCCCAGAGTGAGCCTGTAAAGCCCGAACCCGGCGACGATGCTGAGGATGAGCCAGCTCTGCAACCAGAACCGGAAGACGGTGTTGCCCCGCCATTGGAGCGGGTCGTTCACGAAGTAGAACTCCGCGCCCAGAAGCATCATAAGCGCGAAGCCGGCGAGGAAGAAGGCGAAGAGCTGGCTCCCATCCCGCTCATCGGGAGACGTGCGGAGCTGATGGAAGAAGGCGAGGCCCACAGCGGCGATGGCGATGACCAGCATGAGCACGGTGATCAGGCTTATCCCTCGCTCCCAGAGCTCGTCCCCCAGATGACCGAGGCTGGGGTCCGCAAACAGCTGCCAGTCGAGCGGGTTCCATCCCAGCTCCGCCGATAGCTGCGTCAGCACCAGGAACGCCCACACCGCGATGGGCAGGGCCCAGAGCAAAGCGGAGAGAACGAGCAGCGGCGGCTTGAGGATCTCCCGCCGGCGCCTGTATACGTATACGGCGACGAACGAGAGGCTCGTCCACAGCAGAGGCGACCAGAACAGCAGGAAGTGCAGCGGCCGCGTGGACTCGGAGGCGGGGGGAGGTCTATCGGTGGTCATCGCCGTCTCGGTAATGCTCAGGCCATCGGTCTCGGCGTTGAAGTCGAGATAGAAGGGGAGATATAAGAGGACCATCGCCGCGCCGACGGGCAGGGCGAAGCTGGCGCTATCCAGGATCATCCGCAGCGGATTGCCGCCGGTCCGCCGCCAGTTGGCGAGCATGACCGCGGCCAGGATCATCAGCGTGACCACGGGGATTGTCCAGACGTCCGTGAAGGCCGCGCCGCCCATGATCAGAGCCAGCAGCAGAAACCGTCCGGGGTGATGCACCACCCAGAGGGCGTCCAGCCTCTCCACCCTCTCCTCGTCCCCCGGCTGGCTCTCGTCACGCGCTCCCAGGACGATGTGCAACGCGATTGCGAATACGGTGATGAGCAGCGGCATGACCAGCACGTGGGGGTGCAAGTCCCCGAACTGGAAGCTGAAGAAGGGGAACTCCTGGATATCGAAGCCGGAGCCTATGCGGGTGGCCCACCACCACCACCAAAAGCGAGTTGGATACCAGGCCTCGCAGTCGCCGGGAGCGGCCGCGCAATCGTAGGGGCCGTTCAGGCCGGAGATGCCGACCACATCGTAAAACCCCGTGGAGCCGACCCCGTGGCGGGCCAGCAGCTCGAACACCCCCGCCAGGTTGCTCACGATGAGCATCAGGCCGGACGCGGCCAGGCCGAAGATCACCGCCCTGGGAATGAGAGCAGGGCCCCGGGCCAGGAGCGGCTCGATGCGCCGGCGGCTGGCGGCGATCATGTTGTAGACGACGCCGAAGCCGGTGACAGCGGCGAGGGCGGCCATCAGGGACAGAGCGAGATAGAACGTGACGTTCGTCTCCAGGGCCACCAGCTTCGTCAGGGCGGCGATCATCACGTAGCCGAAGTAGTAGTAGCTGATAGAGCTGCCCGCCAACCAGGGATCGCTGGGCGGGAACGACTCGCTGCGGTTGATCGCGTTCAGGAAGGCGAATTCGAACGGCTTCTCGCCCCACATGATCTCGGGCGCGAAGGAGCGGATGAAGACGGCGGCCGCCAGCACCACGACGAACATCACCTCTATGAAAGCGACGTAGCGCCAGCCCGCGCGAAGGAAAGCGGCCATCTCCTCGCGGTAGCGAACCGCAACCACCAGCGAAAGGCCGGCGATGAACAGGAGCAGTCCGATTACGGTGAGGCGGCTGTTGGGAAAGAGACCGACCGTCGCCCCCATCCAGAGGCTATACCCCAGCAGCAGGAGCCCCACGACCTTGGAGAAGGCGAAGCCGCGGTCAGGCAGCCAGCGGAAGAAGGCGTAGGTCAACGGGAAGGCGGCGAGGCCCACCGCCTCGATCCCTATCCACCAGAAAAAGAACTCTTTCACCGCAAACGAAGCTTAACGGTCGTGCGGCCTCAGTGGCTAGCCTAGCGCGAGACTGCGCCGAGACCCGCAACGAAGGACGGACGAGGGCAACCTTGCAGGCCCACGTATGGTACAAGTAAACTACAAGTCACCAAAGATCCCCCATGTTACTCGTTGCCCGGAAGAACCTCTTCAGCGAGCGGATCCGCCTGGCGATCTCGGTCGGCGGCGTCGCTTTGTCCGTCTTTTTGATCGGCATCCTACTCTCCCTCTATCGCGGTTGGGACGAGAAGGTAGGCGAGTACGTGGAGATGGTGCCTGCCGACCTGTGGGTGGCAGCGGATGGGACCACGGACTTCATCCAGGCGGCATCCGTGCTACCAGATTCGGTCGGCACCCAGCTCCGTTTCCTGCCGGAGACCGACACCGTCAGCCCGCTCATCACGCGGCCGGTGAGAATGGTGAAGGCGGGCGACGACCCGGATGACGGCTTCGACGTTCAGCTTGTGGGCTACGACCCGGCCATCGGCCTGGGCGGGCCGCTGGCGGTAGTAGCGGGGAAGAGCCCGCCCGGCCCGGGCGAGATCGTCATAGACAAGGTAACCAGCGACCGTTACGGCGTTGAGATCGGCGACCGGCTTCTCCGTGGCGCAGAGTCGCTCACGGTGGTCGGTAAGTCATCCGGGGGCGACTTCGTGTTCACGCAGGTGGGTTTCGTTACCCTGGAAACGGCGGTAGAGTTCCTCCGGCTGGACCCCGAATCACAGCGCACGTTCTTCCTCATCACACTTGGCGACCCCAGCGAGGCTGAGGCGCTGGCGAAGAGGGTGGAGGCCAGGGCTCCCGACATTGTCCTCTTCACCGGTGAGGAGTTCGCGGACGAGACTCGACAGCGGATACTGGGCAACATCTTGCCCATGCTGATCGTCGTCCTTATAGTGGCGTTTGTCGTCGGTCTGTCCGTGGCTGGCCTTACCATCTACACTGCTACGGTTGAGAAATCACGGGAGTACGGGATACTTAAAGCGGAGGGGTTTACGAACCGCTTTCTGTATCGAGTGGTGATTGAGCAGAGCCTAGTGACAAGCGCCCTCGGCTTCGTGTTGGGGGTCAGCCTAATCATCTTCATCGCCCCCTTCGCCCAGAGACTGGTGCCGCAGTTCGTCGTCTTCGTCCGCTGGCAGGACATCCTGGGCATAACCGGGGCCACCCTTCTCATGGCCCTCATCGCCGCCTTCATCCCGGTACGACGCCTGGCGCATATCGACCCGGTCACGGTGTTCAAAGGCTAGCAGCCATGGCCACGCCGGAAACCATCCTCAGCCTGGAAGGGGTCACTAAGGTCTACGGCTCCGCGGAGAGAGCCGTGACGGCTCTCTCGGACGTCACCCTGCAGGCCCACGCTGGAGAGGTCGTCCTCGTGATGGGGCCCTCCGGATCGGGCAAGACAACCCTCCTCACCATCGCCGGCGCCCTGCTCAGGCCCACACGCGGCACGGTACACGTCTGCAACACCGACATCACCCGGATGGGCGAGAGTGACCTGGCTTCCATCCGCCGTGAGAAGGTGGCATTCATATACCAGAGTTTTAACTTGCTGGAAGCGCTAACGGCGCTGGAGAACGTATCGCTGGTGACCACTCAGAGAGCGCTAAACGGGGCAACACCGCAGGAGCGGGCGAAGGAGATGCTGGATACGCTCGGCCTCGGCAACCGGCTGAATTCGCTACCGAAACACTTGAGCGATGGCGAGAAACAGCGGGTGGCCATCGCCCGCGCCCTCGCCAAGAACCCCGCCCTGATGCTCGTCGACGAGCCCACCGCCAACCTCGACGCCAAGCGTGGCCACGAGGTGATGGAGCTGCTGCGCCAGAAAGCATTGGAGATGGACAAGGCGGTCGTCATCGTCTCTCACGATCACCGCATCCGGGATATCGCCGACCGTGTGGTGCAGTTGGAGGACGGACGCCTGCAGGCCGAGTCCTGAAGCTTAGGCCGAAAGTCCGGTCAGGCGCGGCGCCGCAGGATGAGGAACATCGCCACAGCGCAAAGCCCTACCAGCGTTAGGCCGAGAGCCGTGGAGGAACGACCCCGCCGAGTGCCGCTTCCCCCTCTGTAATCTCCCTGCGGCGAGGAGGCCGCGACCGCTAACGCGGGGCGCAGACGCAGCCGCGGCAGGGCGAATATCGCAAGACCGGCGACGGCGAGCGAGCCCCCGACGAGCAAGGTCATCGCCAGTGAAGGCGAGCCGCTGGGGAGGGGGGGCGCGCCGCCTCCATTGGGTATCTCGCCGACCGGCGAAGGTTCCGGACTGGGGGTCGGCGATGGTGTGGGGGTGGCTTCGGCGGCGCAGTTGACCTGATGGACGATGGCCCCCGTATCATCCACGATGCGAGCGTAATCCGTGGGGTCGTCGTCACGGTAAATGAACTCCAGCCCCCACTTGAAGACGCCGCTGGCGGAAGGCCCGCTCTGAATGGAGACCGACGCCCCCGGCGCCAGGCCGCCCAGCACGACTAGGTCGAACGTCTCGCTATCAGGAGGATCGCTCTGGAGCTCCCAATTGGCGAGCGTCTGTGCGGTGTCCCCAAAGTTCTCGATGACTACCAGCTCCGGGTCGCCACTACAGCTCAGTTGGGCGATCTGGACGTCAGCTTGTTGGGCATGAGCCCGGGAAACGAACCCAAGCCCGAGGGCGATTGCCAGGGCGAAACCTAGAGCAATTTTGGTCGCAGACATCGGACCTCCTTTGGCAACAACCGATGCTTGGCTGCATTATGGAGCTTGTCTGCCAGTTAGTCAAGGGCTAAGACGCATTCCTCGAATAAAAGGTGTAGGCCCATGCCTAGTTAGTTTAAGGGCGTCGACGCAGTCATGTGGCCGAAACACTCCAGGACCCCGCCTCCGCCGCTGGCCGAGCGTATCATAAGACGCGGCGATGCCAAAGAGGGCAGCTATTACGTCAATTGAGGCTCGCAGGTAGAGAAAACCAGAGAGCCGGCCTTTATGCCAGCCGGCTCTCATCTTCATCGAGTGGGCGGGAGGGGGTGTATCCGCTCCACTGCTTGACCCCAGATTAGCAACATCACGACGGCGGCGAGTTAAAGGACGGTTGGCAAACGGTAACAATTCGATGAGAATGAGGGCCGGCCGCCGCACACTGGGTCAGGGACGCGCCCGAGCCGAGGGCTGTCTTTCCAGCGAGAGGGAGATTTGGAGCCACTCTTGTGATATTATTCCCATTCGGCAATCAGTTCGAGGGGAAGGAGCATATGAGGGCAATCACTATAGGAGCGCTGGCGCTGATAGCGGCCATCTGGTCGTTTCGCAGATTCCCGACGTCCACGCCCAGACCCGAGTGACCCTCATGTTCCCCGAAGACGGAGATGTCCTGGTAGAGCCACCGCCGATAATCCACATGTGGTTTGCCAGCCCCGTCAACGTCCGCGACCTCCACGAGAGCGGCGACTTCCAGTATCGGGCCTGACACCGGCAGCGCGGCCAGCTCGCATGGC
>CAJXNA010000070.1 GCA_913056415.1 uncultured Chloroflexota bacterium
AAGAGACCGGCGCTGCCGTCCCCGCCATGCCCATCACGGACACCGTCAAGTCGGCTGGCCCGGACGGAACCGTGGAACGCACGCTGGACCGCAGCCGCCTCTGGGCCGCCCAGACACCGCAGGTCTTTCGCTATGATCTCCTGCTTCGCGCCCACCGGGAGATCACCGCCGACGTGACGGACGACGCCGCCATGCTGGAGGCGCTGGGCCTGCCGGTCAAGCTATACTTGGGCTCGCCCTTGAACATTAAGGTGACCAACCTGGAAGACCTGCGCACGGCGGAGGCGCTGCTGAAGGGCGCGGCAAGCCCATGAGCCATCACCCCTGACCCATCGAGAATCGACATGCGCATCGGCATCGGCTATGATATACACCGCTTTCAGGAGGGGAGACCCCTCGTCCTGGGAGGCGTGACGCTGCCCGGGGAGACGGGTCTCGGCGGCCACAGTGACGCCGATGTCCTCCTCCACGCCGTGATCGACGCCCTTCTCGGCGCCGCCGGTCTGGGTGACATCGGCCAGCGCTATCCGCCGGACGACCCCGCCTGGGCGGGCGCCGACAGTCGTCGGCTATTGGCCGAAGTTAGAGCTGCAGTTGAGGACGCCGGATACCGTCCGGAGAGCGTGGACGCCACGGTCATCGCCGAGCGGCCCAAGCTTGGCCCGCACCTGTCGCAGATGCGACAGGCCATCGGCGAAGCGCTGGGCCTGGACGCGGACCGGGTCAACGTCAAGGCCACCACGAACGAGGGGATCGGCGCCATAGGCCGCGGCGAAGGCATCGCCGCCATCGCCGTAGCCCTCCTGGGAGAAGCGAAACAATGAACAAGCAACGACACAGACAACCACCCTCCCTCAGCGAGGGGCCGGGCCTCCGTCCCAGCGCCGCCCTGCGCTGCGCCTGTAATGAGGCCTCGACATCACAGTCGAGGCCGGCAGCAGCGGACACCTGCGTACACTCCAGAAAAGGACGGACGGCCAATGGGGCTCTTACAAAGCATTAGAAGTGACATACAGGCGGCCAAGGAGCGCGATCCTGCCGCCACCTCCACTCTGGAGGTCATCTTCGCCTATCCCGGCTTTCACGCCAGACAGCTGCACCGTCTCGCCCACACCCTCCACACGCGCGGGCTGCGCCTGCCTGCACGCCTCATCTCACACCTGGGCCGCGCCCTGACCGGCATCGAGATCCACCCCTGCGCCCAGATCGGCGAGAGGTTCTTCATCGATCACGGTATGGGCGTCGTCATCGGGGAGACCACCATCATCGGCGACAACTGTCACCTCTACCAGGGCGTCACCCTGGGCGGCACCAGCACCAAGCGGGCCAAGCGCCATCCCACCCTAGGCGAAGGCGTCGTCGTCGGCGCCGGCGCTAAGATCATCGGCGCCGTCAACATCGGCGATGACGCCAAGATCGGCGCCGGCTCGGTCGTGGTGACCAACGTACCCCCCAACGCCACCGTTATCGGCGTCCCCGGCCACATCGTCGCCTACGCCGACCCCGGCAACGAGACCATCCTCAAGCTGCCTGACCCTGAGTGGGACGTGATCCAGAGGCTGGAGAATCGGGTCGCCGAGCTCGAGCAGCGCCTCGTCGAGCTGGAAAGCCGCGAGCAGACCGCCTCTGCGCCGGTGGAGGACGAATAGAGACCCGTGAAACTGTACAACACCCTGAGCCGCCGCGTGGAGGAGTTCTCTCCCTCAGGCGACGAGGTGAAGATGTACATCTGCGGCCCAAACGTCTACGCCCCTTGCCACATCGGCCACGCCATGAGCTACATCGTCTTCGATGTCCTCCGCCGCTACCTGGAGTACTGCGGCTATAAAGTGAAGCACGTCCAGAACTTCACCGATATCGAGGACAACATCATCAACCGCGCCCGTGCTGAAGGCTCCTCGGTCGATGAGCTGGCCGAACGACATATCGAGCAGTTCTTCGAAGATATGGCCCCGCTGAACATCCTCAAGGCGCACATCTACCCCCGCGCCACCCACGAGGTCCCCGCCATAATCGAGATGGTCCAGCGCCTCATCGCTAACGGCCACGCCTACGAGGCGGGCGGCGATGTCTACTTCCGCGTGAACAGCAGGCCGGACTACGGCAAGCTCTCCGCCCGCGACCTCGATTCGATGCTGGCAGGCGCCCGCGTCCAGCCCGGCGAAAACAAGGAGCACCCAGGCGACTTCGTACTCTGGAAGGCATCCAAGCCCGGCGAGCCCGCCTGGGACAGCCCCTGGGGCAAGGGCCGCCCCGGCTGGCACATCGAGTGCTCCGCTATGTCCCTCAAGTACCTCGGCCACCCCCTCGATATCCACGGCGGCGGCCAGGACCTCATCTTCCCCCACCACGAAAATGAGATCGCCCAGAGCGAGAGCTACACCGATGACCGCAAGCCGTTCGTCCGCTTCTGGCTGCACAACGGCCTTATGCGCCTCGCCGAGAGCGAAGAGAAGATGACCCGCCACCTGGGGAACCTGGTGCCCATCCAGGAGGTCGTTCACCGCTACGGCGGCGACGGCCTTCGCATCTTCGTCCTCAACTCTCACTACCGCAGCCCCATCACGTTTTCGGAGGAGAGCCTTGAGGCCGCCAAGCGGGCGGCGGAGCGCCTGCGCACGGCCGTTGCGACACCCGGCGGAGACGCGGACCCCACCGCCGACCCGGCCCCCCTCAAGCAACGCTTCCTGGACGCCATGGACGACGACATGAACACCGCCGGCGCCCTGGGAGCACTCTTCGACCTGGCACGCGAGATCAACCGCGCCCGCGACGACGGCCGTAAGACCGAGGAGGCGCAGGCCGCCCTACGGGAGCTGGCCGGCGTGCTCGGCCTCACTCTGGCCGCGCCCCAGGCCGCCGGCGACACGGCCGCCGAGCCGTTCATCGAACTGCTAATGGAGCTGCGCGACGACCTGCGCGACGCCAAGCAGTACGAGCTTTCGGACAAGCTGCGGGCACGCCTCGCCCAGATGGGCGTGATCCTGGAGGATTCCGCCCAGGGAACCCGTTGGCGGCTGAAGAGCTAAACGGGGTTCAGATTGGCGCCGTTTCCTTGACTTTTGCGGAAAGCGGCCCCTATACTACGGATGGGTCGCTCCTTGTGGGCGAGCCTTGAATTTTAGGCACCCGAAAGGGGCAGGCCGAAGTGGCGCAATGGTAGCGCAAGCGATTTGTAATCGCTAGGTTGGGGGTTCGATTCCCTCCTTCGGCTCCAGGAGCAACAGGTAGGTAGTAACCATAGGAGGCCGGAGTGGTCCCTGTGGACACTGAAGCCGATTCCCAACCTCCTGCATCGAAGCGGAACCAGCGGCGGGGTGGGTGAGTGGTTAAAACCACCGGGCTGTAAACTCGGCGCCCTGACGGGCTACGCAGGTTCGAATCCTGCCCCCGCCACCAGAGACGAACGGCAAGTCTAAGGAGGTAACAGGACGGGGTACGGCAAGGCTCCCGCCACCGTTGCAGACCGGCCCACGTAGCTCAGCTGGAAGAGCACGTTCTTGGTAAGAACGGGGTCACCGGTTCGAGTCCGGTCGTGGGCTCCACCAGTGGAAAATAGAACAAAGCCAGAGTAATATCAGGGTGGGTCAGAAACGCCTTGACCCCTAACCCAAGAGCCATAACATAGGAGGAACTCCCAGCATGGCCAAAGAGAAGTTCGTGCGCAACAAGCCGCACATTAACGTGGGCACCATCGGCCACATCGACCACGGCAAGACAACGCTGACCGCCGCCATTACCAAGGTCTTATCCCTCAAGAAGATGGCCGAGTACCGCGACTTCTTCAGCATCGATAAGGCGCCCGAAGAGCGCGAGCGCGGCATCACCATCGCCATCGCCCACGTCGAGTATGAGACCGAAAAACGCCACTACGCCCACATCGACTGTCCGGGCCATGCCGACTACATCAAGAACATGATCACCGGCGCGGCCCAGATGGACGGCGCCATCCTCGTCGTCGCCGCCAACGACGGGCCCATGCCCCAGACCCGCGAGCACGTACTCCTGGCCAAACAGGTGGAGGTCCCCGCCATGGTCGTATACCTGAACAAGGTCGACATGATGGAAGACCCGGAGCTCATCGAACTCATCGAACTGGAGGTGCGCGAGCTCCTTAACAAGTACGAATTCCCCGGTGACGACATCCCCATCATCCGCGGTAGCGCCCTCAAAGCTCTGGAGAGCGAGAGCGAGGATCCCGACGCGGAGGAGTACAAGTCCATCCACGAACTGGTGAAGGCGATAGACGACTACATCCCCGAGCCCGCCCGCGCCAAGGACAAGCCCTTCCTCATGCCCATCGAGGACGTTTTCGGCATCAAGGGTCGCGGCACGGTCGTCACCGGCCGCGTCGAGCGCGGCGTGATCAAGCCCGGCGAGGAGGTCGAAATCGTCGGCTTCACCGACACTCGCAAGACCGTCTGCACCGGGGTGGAGATGTTCCGCAAGACTCTCGACTCTGGAGAGCCCGGTGATAACGTGGGCTGTCTCCTGCGTGGTATGGAGCGTGAGGATGTAGAGCGCGGGCAGGTGCTGGCCAAGCCCGGCTCAATCAAGCCCATCACCAAGTTCGGCGGCGAGATCTACGTGCTGGCCAAGGATGAAGGCGGCCGCCACACCCCCTTCTTCAACGGCTACCGCCCCCAATTCTACATTCGCACCACAGACGTCACCGGCGACGTCACCCTCCCTGAGGGCGTGGAGATGGTGATGCCCGGGGACAACGTCAAGATATCCGTCCAGCTCATCCAACCGGTGGCCCTGGAGGACGGGGTTCGCTTCGCCATTCGCGAGGGCGGCCGCACGGTGGGCGCCGGCGTTATCACCAAGGCCGAAGAATAAAGCGAACTGACACGTGGCCAGGAAGGACGACCGGGTAGTGGTGGAGCTGGCCTGCACGGAGTGCAGGAACCGTAACTATGCGACGACAAAGAACCGCCGCAACGACCCCGACCGCATGGAGCTGCGAAAGTTCTGTCCCCGTTGCCGCAGCCACCGCCAGCACAGGGAGGCGCGATGAGCCGCGCTCTGAGACGCCACCCGCCTAGCAAGGCCAGGGGCAGCCGGGGCAGGGCCGCAGCCCGGCCCCTACCCACCAGCACCGGCACCGCCCGCGCCGCTCCCCGTGGCGAGGGCCGGTCCGGCCTCAGCGCTGTCGCCTCCTGGCGCCCACGCTTCGTCATGGACATTATTAGCGAGCTGCGCAAGGTAGTATGGCCCAGCCGCCAGGACACCACCTACCTCACCATCGTTGTCTTAATCGTCGCCGCCATTGTAGGCGCCGCCCTCGGCGGCATCGACATCGGCTTCGGCTGGCTCATCGATAACACGCTTCTGAAATAGGTTGGTAAAGGTGGCTAGAAGAAAGAAGAGCGCGGAGGCCGAGCTGGAAGAGAGCCCCACAGAGGACACCTCTGAACTCCAGACCGAAGCCGCGGAGGAATCAGACCAGCGCCCCGTCATCACAGATGAGGAGATGTTCCGGCCGGGACGTGCCTGGTACGTCATCCACACCTACTCCGGCTATGAGGACAAGGCCTGCACCAACCTGGAGCAGCGCATCAAATCCATGGACGCGGAAGACCTCATCCACCATGTCGTCGTTCCCTCTGTAAACGAGATAGAGATCCGTGACGGGGCCCGCCGTACAGTGCCTCGCAAGATATTCCCCGGCTACGTCCTCGTACAGATGATCCAGATGCGCCAGGACGACCCTGACGCAGGAGAGCAGGACAAAGCCCGTTCCAGCAAGGCCTGGACCGTCGTCCGAAACACGCCCGGAGTGACCGGTTTCGTCGGCTCCGGCACCTCGCCCACCCCGCTGGACGAGTCGGAAGTGAAATCCATCCTCCGCCAGATGCGCGCCGAGGAGCCCCGCATCAAAGTCGGCTTCCAGACGGGGCAGAGCGTCCGCGTCACAGACGGCCCCTTCGTCGACTTCATCGGCACGGTGGACGAGATCAACCCGGAGAAGGGTAAGGTGCGGGTGCTGGTCTCCTTCTTTGGCCGCGAGACGCCCGTGGAGCTGGACTTCCTCCAGGTAGAGAGGCTCTAGCGACATGGCGAAAAAGCTCCGCGCCGTCATCAAGCTTCAACTGGAAGCGGGCAAGGCCACACCGGCGCCGCCTGTGGGGCCCGCGCTCGGCCAGCACGGCGCCAACATCATGGCCTTCTGCAAGGAGTACAACGAGCGCACCTCCTCCCAAGCCGGCAGCATCATCCCCGCCGAGATCCTCGTCTATGAGGACCGCTCCTTCACCTTCGCCCTCAAGACGCCGCCCGCGTCCGACCTGATCAAGAAGGCCCTGGGGCTGGAGAAGGGTAGCCCCGCCCAGGTTCGGGAGAAGGTCGGCACTATCAGCCGCAACCAGTTGCGCCAGATCGCCGAGGCCAAGATGAAGGACCTCAACGCCAACGACATCGACGCCGCCATACGCATGGTTGAGGGCACCGCCCGCAGCATGGGCGTGGAGGTTGGTGGCTAGGATGGCCAAACACGGAAAGAACTACCGCGCCTTCCTGGAGCAGCTTGACCGCGACCGCGCCTATGAACCGCAGGAAGCGGTGAAGCTCCTCAAAGAGAACGCCTTCGCCAAGTTCGACGAGACGGTGGAGCTACACATCCGCACCGGCCTGGACACCCGCCACGCGGACCAGCAGCTCCGCGGCACCATCCTCCTTCCCAACGGTCTGGGCAAAAGCCAGCGCGTCATCGTCTTCGCTGAAGGTGAGGCCGCCCGCATTGCCGAGCAGGCCGGAGCCGACGTAGTCGGCGCCGACGACCTCGTCAAGAAGATCGAAGGCGGCTGGCTGGAGTTCGACATCGCCCTCGCTAACCGCGAGATGATGGGCAAGGTCGGCCGCCTGGGCCGCGTGCTCGGCCCCCGTGGCCTCATGCCCAACCCTCGCACCAACACCGTCGTCGACGCGGACGACCTCCCCAAGGCCATACAGGAGGCGAAGCAGGGCCGCGTGGAGTTCCGAACCGACCGCACCGCCCTGGTACACGTGCCCATCGGCAAGGTCAGCTTCACCGAGGAGGCGCTCCTGGAAAACCTCAGCGCCCTTGTCGACGCCATCGTGCGGGAGAGGCCGGGCGGGGCCAAAGGCCAGTTCGTTAAGTCCGTGATCCTCACCTCAACGATGGGGCCCAGCATCAAACTGGACGTCGCGCCCACCCTGGCGCTTGGCGCCGGCACTGGCGTATAATCAGCTTTCGGTAGCCCGAGACAGCGGGTGGCCCGACAAGTCGGGGCTTAAACCACCGGCCCGCCGAGGCAAAACCGGACGAAGCGCATCGAAGCCGAAGGCCAGGCTTAAGCCTGGCCTTCCAGAGAGACGCGAGAACTGTTCGTCCCTTGCCTCCGGGCAAGGGATTTTTTGTTGTAGCGGAAGCCCTGCCTGCCAGCAGGCAGGCTTCAGGCCTCCAAGCCAGGAGCGGCCCTATGCCGACCCAGCGAAAGATAGACCTGGTCGAAGAGCTAAAGCAGATCATAGGGCGGGCCAGCATCACCGTGGGCGCCGACTACCGCGGCCTGCGCGTCCAGGAGATGGATCAGATGCGGCGACGTCTGCGCGCCTCCAGCGTGGAGGTCCGCGTGATCAAGAACAGGCTCCTCCGCCTGGCCGCCGACAAGGCCGGAATCCCGGACCTGATGCAGATCATCGAGGGGCCCACCGCCCTCGTCATCAGCTATGACGACCCGACCGAGGCCGCCAAGGCGGTCATAGAGTACGCACAGTCGGCGCCGCCCACCTTTTCCATCAGGGGCGCCTATATGGACGGCCAGGTGGTATCCGCGGACGACCTAAAGGCGCTGGTGCGCCTGCCGCCCAGACTGGTCATGCTTGCCCAGCTCGTTGGACAGCTTCAATCGCCGCTCGCCACGTTCGTCGGCCTGCTGGAATCGCCGCTCCAAGAACTGTCGTCGCTTCTCCAGTCGGCCCTGAGCGAGCTGCCCGGCCTCATTGAGGCCCGCGCCAAACAGTTAGAAACAGCCGAAGGCCAGTCCTAAAAGGAGGATAGAACAATGGCTAAAGCGTCCGCAGATGGGAAGCGCGTAGACCAGGTGTTGGACATCATCAAAGAGATGACCATCCTGGAGCTGCGCGACCTCAACGAGCGCATCCAGGACGAGTTCGGCATCACCGCCGCCGCGTCCGTCGCCGTCGCCGCGCCCGCCGCCCCCGGCGCCCCCGCCGAGGCCGTCGCCGTCGAGGAGGAAAAGACCGAGTTCACCGTGCACCTCAAGGACATCGGCGCCAACAAGATCAACGTGATCAAGGCCGTCCGCGAGGTCACCACTCTGGGCCTGAAGGAGGCCAAGGACCTGGTGGAGTCCGCTCCCACTAACGTAAAAGAGGGGATCTCCAAAGCCGACGCCGAAGAAGTGCAGAAGAAACTTAAGGACGCGGGCGCTACCGTAGAACTGCAATAGCCTGTAAAATGCGGCAGGGGAGGTCATCGCCCTGTTGCCCACTGCCCCCTACAGGTCATGGACTGCTACCTCTGCGACCAGGAAGCAACCCAGCGCTGTCCTCGCTGCGGCAACCCTTACTGCAGTGACCACGGCGAAGACCTCTGTGCGGATTGCCTGAATCCCCTTAACGCTGCCCCCTCAGGCACCTTCTTCCGCGCCTCTCTCTTCGCCCTGCTCCTCGGCAGCGTGCTCGCGTTGTGGCTCCTGATCCGCCCTCCCGGCCTGCCCGGTGAGTCGTCAGGAGTCATCGTCCCGGAACCATCCCCTGTCGCCTCACCTGAACCAATCACGCCGGAGCCCCCTCTTACCCCCACCGCCGAGACCCCCGTGGCCGCCGCCACCGCCGAGCCTACACCCACGCTCACGCCCGAACCCACGCCCG
>CAJXNA010000071.1 GCA_913056415.1 uncultured Chloroflexota bacterium
GGCACCCGCTACCGCCGTAACGATGATGCCTACGACCTGCATATCCATCGCGGCACACCCCGCTGACTTCCGTCGTACTCTGAATACTTCTACGGGCAGACGGCCCGCCTGCGATTGTCTGCCAGGGCGGGGCGGGTGTCAACGGAGCGTGAGAAGGGAAAGCGAAGTGGTGGGCGATGGAAGATCTGTAGCTGGCCGTCGTTACCTCTACGGGAGGCTCCACCTTCAGGTACTCGTGCTGCCACACCACCTCCTCGTTGAACTCAAGCACAATTGGGTTAGATGGAGCGACGTAGATGAAGTTGTGGTGAAGGATCGAGTCAACGCGGGCATCTACTATCCGCGGCAAGGTGATCGTTTCAAACGTCAGTCTCTCGTCGTTCAGGACGACGGTGTAGCCGGTTTCAGGATCGAAGAGCCGCGCTTTATGGGGATTGATGCTCACTCTCGTCTTGGCCCACGGAAACCGCTCGTGCCAAGGGAACTTCGCGAGATGTTCTACCACCAGATCTTCTTCGCCGAGCGGAATTGGAGGATAGATGCCAAGGGACTCGCGGATGTGTTCTTCGGAGATGCTGCCCCGAATCTCGATGACGATCCGCGAGTCCAGCCTTACCTTCCCTTCGGCGTCATCTACTTCCAGGAACGGCTCAGCCAGAGGCTCGCGATGGATGAGCGGATAGGCGAGCGTCACGAATCCGCCCGCGACGAATAGCATGACCGCCGCAGCCGCCCCGATCGCCAGTTTGGACATTCCCTCCTCATCCTCCTCCCCCTCACTGCCCGAATATAGTGTGCGGCAGGACCGGGATGGCGTCCAGGGTAGTCAGGGGAGATGCGGCGGATATTGACTCCAGACTTTTCTCCTATCCCCTACGCGGAGCCTAGCGAGATTCCGCGCGCCCATGCGTTAGCCTGTGGGGGCTCAATATACATCCGGTTCGCTCAGGCAGCCTCCCACTCGTATTCATGATGTAAACCACCGAGTACTGGGTGCGCCTTGACGCGGCCGTGATCCGGTTCTACGAGGCTGACAGGCGGCCCACATCGCCGGTGGCGCTCTAAGCTGTTCGCTTTATGTAACGCACCCTGACTTATTTGAAGGTTGACAGCGGCTGAAGTCGATGCAAAGATATTCATACCATCGCGGCTGCCCTATACGAGGGCTCGCTCCGCTCAAGCGAGCTTTTTGACATGGATATCGCCAGGCCACCTTCATGCGGCGGTCGAGACATGGGGAGGCCTCGTGTTCCCAACTGTGACCCTCGCGATGCTACTGACGTTTCGGAGGAAGAGAAGATGAGTCAAGCGGGGCTACCGCCCGCGCAAGGGCTATACGACCCGCGCCACGAGCACGATAGCTGTGGCGTTGGGTTCGTCGCGCACATCAAGGGCCAGAGGACGCATCAACTGGTCGACCAGGGGCTAACCGCCGTCGAGCACCTGGCCCACCGGGGCGCGACCGGCTCCGAAGAAAACACCGGCGATGGCGCAGGCGTCTTGATCCAGATCCCGCACGAGTTCTTCCAGCCAGAGTGCGCGGCCCTCGGTTTTACGCTACCTGAGGCCGGTCGCTACGGCGTCGGCGCCTTCTTCGCCTCGCGGGACGAGCAAGCCCGCAGCCAGGCCATGGAGCTATTCAAGACGATCGTCGAGGACGAAGGCCAGGAAGTCCTCGGGTGGAGGAGGATCCCGACGAACAACGCCTCCGTCGGCACCACCGCAAAGGCCGCCGAACCGGAGATGTACCACGTCTTCATCGGGCGAGGAGAAGCCGTAGCGGATGATGACGCCTTCGAGCGGAACCTGTATGTCATCCGCAGGCGATTCGAGAACGCGCTCCCCGGCTCGGGCATCGATGATACGGCGACATTCTACTTCCCCAGCCTGTCCTGTCGAACCGTGGTCTACAAAGGGATGCTCATGCCCACCCAGCTACGGGACTACTTTCCCGACCTGTCAGACACACGGGTGAAGAGCGCGCTCATTATGTTCCACTCGCGCTTCAGCACTAACACGTTCCCAAGCTGGCGGTTGGCCCATCCCTATCGGATGATCTCTCACAACGGAGAGATAAACACCCTGCGCGGCAATATCAACTGGATGCAGGCTCGCGAATCGCTTCTGGCGTCTCCTCTGTTCGAAGACGTTCAGCGCATCCTCCCAATTATCGACGAGGAAGGTAGCGATACCGCCTGCTTCGACAACGCACTGGAGCTCCTGCTGCTCGGGGGGTACTCTCTCGCCCACGCGATGATACTGATGATCCCAGAGGCCTGGGACGGGCACGAGGCGATGAGCTCGGAGAAGAAGGCTTTCTACGAGTATCACAGTTGTGTGATGGAACCGTGGGACGGCCCGGCCTCCATCGCCTTCACTGACGGTAAGTCCATCGGCGCCACGCTCGACCGAAACGGCCTGCGCCCATCGCGCTACTACGTTACCAAAGATGATCTGGTCATCATGGCCTCCGAAGTGGGCGTGCTGCCCGTCGAGCCGGAGCGGATACTTTACAAGGGGCGGCTGCAACCCGGAAAGACCTTCCTCATCAACCTGGAGGAAGGGCGTATCATTGACGACACCGAACTTAAGGCGAAGCTCGCCGCCGAGCATCCGTACGGAGAATGGCTGGAGCGAAACCTGAGGCCGCTAGAGAGCCTCCCTGACGTCGAGCCCCCCACACGATTGCGTGGCGAAGACGTACTGGAACAGCAGATCGCCTTCGGGTATACGGTAGAGGACTTGAAGCGCATCCTTGACCCCATGATGAAGACCGGAGCCGAGCCGATCGGCTCAATGGGGAACGATACCCCCCTGGCTGTGCTCTCGGACAGGGCGCAACCGCTCTACAACTACTTTAAGCAACTGTTTGCGCAGGTGACCAATCCACCTCTGGACGCCATCCGCGAGGAGCTTGTGACGTCCGTGAAGACGGTCATCGGGACCGAGGGGAATGTGCTGGACCCCGGGCCAGAGAGTTGCCGTCTCCTGAGCCTCGAAACGCCGTTCCTCGATAACCGCGCAATGGCGAAACTGACGGCGCTCAACGAGGATGGCATACGAGCGGTGGTGCTGCCGATCCTGTTCCCCGCAAAGGAGGGTCCGACCGGCCTAGAGGCAGCGCTGGATGATCTGTTCCGCCGAGCGGATGATGCAATCGAGAAAGGCGCCACGATTCTCATACTATCCGATCGCGGAGTCGACCCTGACAACGCGCCTATCCCTTCGCTTCTTGCGGTTGCAGGCCTCCACCACCACCTGGTTCGCGAGAAAACGCGGACTCAGGTGGGCCTGGTCGTCGAAACGGGTGATGCGCGAGAGGGGCACCACTTCGCGCTGCTCATCGGCTACGGGGCCGGGGCCGTAAACCCGTATCTCGCCCTTGACAGCCTTGAGGCGCTTTGCAGCAACGGTCTCCCCAACGATGGCGCGGCCTACGACAAGGCCGTGGCCAACTATCTGAAGGCGACGAAGAAGGCGGTCGTAAAGATCATGTCGAAGATGGGCATCTCCACGATCCAGAGCTACCGCGGCGCCCAGATCTTCGAGGCGATCGGCCTTTCCAAGCGGCTCGTGGACCGCTACTTCACCAAGACCACATCGCGCATAGAGGGAATCGGGGTGGAGGAGATCGCGGCTGAGGCCCTATCTCATCACAAGCGTGCCTACCCGACGCGGGAGGGAGGTCTGCGTGATCTGGACTGGGGCGGCCAGTACCAGTGGCGCCAAGACGGCGAATATCACCTGTTTAACCCTAAGACGATCTTCCTCCTCCAGGAAGCTACACGCTCCGGGCAGTCCGATGTCTTCCGGGATTACAGCCGGCTGGTGAACGATCAGAGCGAACGCATGGCAACCTTAAGAGGGCTGTTTGAACTGAATCCGGACCGCGAGCCGGTGCCGATCGAGGAGGTCGAGCCGGTCGAGGAGCTGTTCAGGCGGTTTGTCACGGGCGCCATGTCGTTCGGCTCAATCAGCGCGGAAGCGCACGAGACGCTTGCCATCGCCATGAACCGGATCAACGGCAAGAGTAATAGCGGCGAAGGCGGCGAGGATCGCCGGCGCTACACGCCCAGCCCGAACGGCGATTGGCGCCGCAGCGCCACCAAGCAGGTGGCTTCAGGCCGCTTTGGCGTCACCAGTGAGTACCTAGTCAACGCCGATGAGCTGCAGATCAAGATGGCGCAGGGCGCCAAGCCCGGCGAGGGCGGCCAGCTTCCCGGCTTCAAGGTCTACCCATGGATAGCGGAGGTGCGGCATTCCACCCCCGGGGTTGGGCTCATCAGCCCGCCGCCGCATCACGATATCTACTCGATTGAGGACCTCGCGCAGCTCATCCACGACCTCAAGAACTCGAACCCGCGGGCGCGAATCAACGTGAAGCTCGTAGCCGAAGTGGGCGTGGGTACAGTAGCCGCTGGGGTTGCCAAAGCCAAGTCCGATGCCGTCCTGATCAGCGGTCACGACGGCGGCACCGGCGCCAGCCCCGAATCCTCGATGAAGCATGCCGGTGTCCCCTGGGAACTGGGCCTCGCCGAGACCCAGCAGACGTTGGTCCTGAACAAGCTCCGCGACCGGATCATCGTTCAGGCGGACGGCCAGATGAAGACGGGACGTGACGTCGTGATCGGCGCCCTTTTGGGAGCCGAGGAGTTCGGCTTCGCGACCGCGCCGCTCGTCGTTATGGGCTGCGTAATGGAGCGTGCATGCCACCTCGACACCTGCTCGGTCGGCATTGCGACTCAGAATCCCGAGCTGCGAAAGAGGTTCGAAGGGAAGCCGGAGCACGTCATCAACTTCTTCCGTTTCATCGCTGAGGAAGTGCGCGAGATCATGGCCCAGCTCGGCTTCCGTAAGTTCGAGGAGATGATCGGCCGCAGCGACCTTCTCGACACGCGCCGGGCTATCGACCACTGGAAAGCACGAGGCCTGGACCTTTCGGCGATCCTCTACCGTCCAGATGTCGGTTCGGAGGTCGCCAGGAGGCGGGTCATTCCCCAGGACCACGGCCTGGACCGGGCGCTGGACCAGGAGCTGCTCAAGCTCGCGGCGCCGGCCCTCGAGCGCGCCGAGCCGGTGACGATCGAGCTCCCCATACGCAACGTAAACAGGACAGTCGGCACGATCTTGGGAAGCGAACTCACCCGCCGGTACGGCTTCAAGGGCCTGCCGGACGACACCATCACCATTAAGTTCAACGGCACGGCAGGACAGAGCTTCGGCGCTTTCCTGCCTGCAGGCATCACCCTCTGGCTCGATGGTGACGCCAACGACTACTTCGGCAAGGGTCTCTCCGGCGGCAAGATTATCGTCTACCCGCCTAAGGAATCCACATTGGCGGCTGAGGAGAACATCATCATAGGCAATGTGGCGCTCTACGGCGCCACGAGCGGAAGCCTGTTCGCCCGCGGCGTGGCCGGGGAGCGCTTCGCGGTCCGCAACAGCGGCGCGATTGCCGTGGTTGAGGGCACAGGCGACCACTGCTGCGAGTACATGACCGGTGGCCGTGTGTTAGTGCTGGGTTCAACGGGACGCAACTTCGGAGCTGGCATGAGCGGTGGCATCGCATACGTGTATGACGCAGCCGGCGATTTCGCGACCCGCTGCAACATGGAGATGGTGGCGCTGGAGCCGCTGGAGGACTCAGAGGACCTCGACCTCGTGCACGGCCTGATGGAACGACATGCCGAGTACACCGACAGCGCCGTGGCCAAGAAGCTGCTCCGCGACTGGCCCGAGGTCGCCCAACGGTTCGTGAAGATCATACCGCTCGACTACCGTCGCGTTCTGGAGGAACAGCTCCGCGCGAGCCGGGCACGAGGCTCTGGCACCAGCGATACGATCAGGGCCTAACGTGGGTAAGCCAACCGGATTCCTGGAGTTTGAGCGCCAGATGCCTGAGCGGCGCCCCGTAGGTGAGCGCGTGCGCGATTGGCTTGAGGTATACAACGAGTTTCCAGTTGACGACCTGAAGAAACAGGCGGGACGATGCATGGACTGTGGCATCCCCTTCTGTCAAGACGGCTGCCCCCTGGGGAACATCATCCCTGACTGGAACGATCTCGTGTTTCGTGGTGAGTGGCGCCAAGCTATCGACCGGCTGCACGCCACGAACAACTTCCCGGAATTCACCGGCAGGCTCTGCCCCGCCCCCTGTGAGGCGGCCTGCGTGCTGGCCATCAACGACGACGCAGTCAGCATCAAGCAGGTTGAGCTCTACATTATCGACCACGCTTGGGATAAGGGATGGGTCAAGCCTCAGCCGCCGCAGACCCTCACCGGGAAGACCATCGCGATCGTCGGCTCCGGCCCCGCCGGCCTCGCCTGCGCTCAGCAGTTGGCCCGCGCCGGACACACCGTCACCGTCTTCGAACGCGATGACCGCATTGGCGGGCTCCTCCGCTACGGCATCCCGGAGTTCAAGATGGAGAAGAGGTTCCTGGCGCGTCGGCTCGTGCAGATGGAGGCGGAGGGCGTCATCTTCCGCCCGGACGTCAACGTCGGCGTGGAGATCGACTCCTGTGAGCTGCGCGGGCAGTTCGACGCCGTCTGCCTCGCCGGCGGCGCCACGCAGTCGCGAGAGCTCGACGTGCCCGGCCGCGACCTGAAGGGTGTGCACCTCGCCATGGAGTACCTACCCCTGCAGAATCGGCGCAACGAGGGAGACGAAATCCCGGCCGATGCTTTCATCACGGCAAAGGACAAGCGCGTCATCATCCTGGGCGGCGGCGATACCGGCGCCGACTGCCTAGGCACCGTGCACCGTCAGGGCGCCAAGGAAGTGCTGCAGTACGAGCTGCTGCCAGAGCCCCCCGCCGAACGTCCTCCGGAGAACCCCTGGCCTACTTGGCCCATCATTTATCGAACTTCACCCGCCCACGAGGAGGGCGGCGTCCGCGGGTACAGTATCCTGACCAAGCGCCTCTCCGGCGAGAACGGTGTCCTCAAGAAGCTCCACGCCGTCAAGGTGGAGTTCGTCCCCGAAGACGGCCGCCAGGCGATGCGGGAGATCCCGGGCAGCGAGTTTGAGGAGGACGTTGACCTGTTGCTCCTCGCCATGGGCTTTCTGGGCCCGGAGAGGGACGGGATGCTGGCCCAGTTCGGAATTGAGCTCACGGAGCGCGGCAACGTGAAGGCGGACAAGAACAAGATGACCAGCGTTCCCGGCGTCTTCACGGCCGGCGACATGGCGCGCGGGCAATCGCTAATCGTCTGGGCCATCGCTGAAGGACGCGCCGCTGCCCGCGGCATCGACCTGCACCTGATGGGCGAAACCGCCCTGCCGGCGAGCTAAGTAGCTGCCGACCGCCACGAGAATATCCCGCGCGGCGTTGCGGACGACTCCGTAGAAGCTGAGCTAAGAGGGTTCCAGTACCCGGTGCGGCTGTTTGAGTCACGGTGGCGGGAGTAAGCAGTCAATTACTCTTCGAGCTTTGGTAGGGGCTCTTACGCGGTTCCTGCACGTTCCTAAACCTTCTCACCGAACCACAAAGCTTACACCGGCCTTTGCTCGTCGCTCCACTAGCCGTCTCTATAACCCAATGGTGGGTGCAACGGCTTCGTCTACGGCGACCAGCCTCTGGCTCTGACCTGGTTGGCATTCCGTCACCGCCTCCTTCGCGAAATCCTATCAGACGAAGCGGCCCATCGCCACGCCCACGGCACCGGATGATTACGGGGCTTGAGCTAGGAAGTGCCACCCTGCGATAGGGTGAGTCGCGTGCCTTCGGGGGACTCCTTGACGTCCAGGGTGGCGCTGGAGAGGGCCTCGCCCACCTCAGTGTCCAGCAGGAGGTAGTTCTCACCCTCGTGCTCGAAGACCTGGTCGCCTTCTTTCACCTCGTCGAGAGTGAGGTGGTAGCCCTCCTCGGTCTCAACGATTCGGACCGCCCCTGGGGCGCTCTGCTTCTTTAGGGTCTCACGGACGTACTGAGCGGCCTTATCAGTCACGGTCAGCATGAAAGCCACCTTCTGAAATGAAAGCAGCACGGCGCGAGGGCGCGCTACCAGCCCTAGCGGCTCGGCTTATGCTTGGAGAAGCAGTCGCTGCAGTAGACCGGCCGGTCCTGGGTCGGCTGGAACGGGACCTGGCAGGCGTTGCCGCAGTCGGCGCAGACGGCGTCGTACATCTGGCGGGAACCGCCGCCTCCGTAGCCGCCGCCCCCTCCATATCCGCCGCCGCCAGCGCGCTTGGCCTGCCGGCAGGAAGGGCAACGCTTGGGGTCCTGGTATTCCCGCTCCGCGTGGAACTGCTGGTCGTCCGCGCTGAACACGAACTCGGAGTTACACTCCACACAGGTCAGGTTACGATCTTCGTAGGCCACTCGATGACCTCCTCTCTACTCTTCGGTTAAGGTCCGGTCATCGAGCTGACACCAGTTGCGGGGGGAGCCGACGCAGAACTTTAACCTCGTCTACAACATAATCGGCCCCGACAGATCGGGGCCACCGTGTCATAGAAGGTACCAACCATCGCGACAATGCTAGCACGGCGGTCAAGCGCCGACAAGGGGCCAACTAGCCCCGCAGATGGCGGCGTCCGTTGGCGAATCCCGGGGCTGACGTGCGGCTGTACGAGGTGAGGTGGCGGGAGGATAGGCACGGCTTGCCCGACCGCAACGCGACGGTTTACGCTTAGGCGGCTACGAACGACAGCGGCGGCCCATCGCCACGCCCACGGCGCCGGCGACGCTGGACTGGAGGCGA
>CAJXNA010000072.1 GCA_913056415.1 uncultured Chloroflexota bacterium
TTGTTCGATCTTATACTTATACCGTCGACGGAGCTGTTCGAGATGATGTTGCCAGTTATCTGGTTAAAGTCACTGCTATTGATTCTGATCCCGTCTCCACCAGCGTTGGTAATGGTATTTCCAGATACTTGATTGTTATTGGACTTCTTGTTAGGTTGGTCCGCGACGCCGGAAGACTTATTGATCTTGATGCCGTGCCCGGGAACGTTGGCTATGTTGCACCCGGTCACGATGTTGTCGTTGGAGGCGAGGAGCTCAATACCGGCACCTTGGATACCGGTAATAACGCAGTCGCGAATCTGGTTGCGGTCAGCCGTGGTGCCGGCCTCCTTCCCGTCGAAAATGATGCCACGACCTCGCGAGGACGTGATCTTCACGCGCTCTATCACCACGTCATTGCCGCCGTCGAAGTCGATCACATCGCTGGTTGATCTGGGTGGACCTCCGGCGCTTATCGTCATGTCACGAATGGTTATTCGGGCACTGGCGGGAAGACCAAAATCAAACGGCTCGGTATCCCCCGCAGCATCGGCGACGTTTTGGATAGTTGTTACGTCGACGCCCTGGCCTTCGAAAACGATGTCAGTCAATCCATCGAACTCGAACCACTCGTTGAATCCGAATTCGAAAAGCCCCGCTTCGAAACCGATCGTACCTCCACCAACCGAGTTCAGGTCGTTCGCTGCGCTCTCTACGACGCTCTTCAGGCTTCCCGAGTAGTTCGGCAGGCTGTTTTGCGACACGGCGTCGTACGTGGTTCCGTTCCTGGACACGGTGGTGACGAACGCGGTAGGGGTAAACTGGACGAAGGTCGCCGTGTAGCTCGCCGGCGAGGGTGGGACGACGATCGTGTGGGTCTTAGCGCCGCCGTCCGACCACGAGTCCCAGGTCCACGAGTTGCCGGACGAGTCTGTCTGATCTGGCGCGTCGACGCGCAGCCCGTGCTGCTCCCACGACAGCACCGTCATCGGTGTGTTGATAGTCGATTCGTCGGCGATGAGGTCGAGCCCCGGCGGGTCGGTCCCGAAGGTGATGTCGACGGTCTTTGGCATCACGTTGCGGCTCACGGTGGCCGACAATCCGGTGGAATCGGTGGCGGTCAGCCGGACCTCGATGAAGCTGTTGGTGGCGCTGTCGAGATCCTCGGGCTCGGGGCCGACGACCGTCAGGTTGTTGCCGGTTGTCGGGTCGAGGTAGGGATGCCAGTGGGTTGCGTGGTGCTGGCGCACCTCCCACGTTAGCGACGCGTCGGGCAGGGTCCCATCCTCAGCGTCGGTGGCGCTTCCCATGAGGTTGATCAACTCAGTGACGGCAAATGTAGCGCCATCGCTCGGCGATGCGATCACCGGGACGGGCGGCGTGTTGCCGACATCGATGCGGACGCTGGTGGTGTCCACGCCACCAAGTCCGTCACTGACCGTCAACTGAGCGAAAAACGTGCCTGGCGAGCCGTAGCTGTGAGCTGGCATGGCCAAGGTGGAGTCGACGATGCCATCGTCTTCGAAGTCCCACTCGTAGGAGAGGGGGTCGCCGTCCGGATCGGTGCTGGCCGACCCGTCGAATAGGACGTCGAGCGGCGGAGGTCCAAAGGTCGGGTTGGCCGTGGCCACCGCAACCGGCGCTCTGTTGGCCTCTCCGGTGAACGCTATGCGTCGGACTTCGTTCCCGTTGCGGGAGGCGTAGTAGAGGGCCTGGCCGCCCTGGTGAGGCCCGAACGCCATGGCGACAACCTCCAGAGCGTCGGCGAAGTCGGTCTGGACGTAATCGGAGGTCGGCGGGTCGCAGGTTCGGCAGCCGGCGCCACCTGGCGCCAGCTGGTAAATCTTGCCAAATACGTAGTCGGCGTACAGGTAGCTACCGTCGTACTGGACGGGCCAGATGCCGTTCGGCACGAACGCACCGCCAGTAACCGCCGCGCCGTCTAGCCCGTGCCCGTACCAGTGGATGGGATCTATCAGGCCCGCAACCGGGTCGCAGTCAGTCGTTGAGCCTTTCACGCACGGCCCTTCCCGCTGGGCCCAGCCGTAGTCACCGCCGGGTTCGGGGCCCTCATTGATTTCCTCCCACGAATGCTGCCCCACGTCGTTGATGAAGAAGTGGGTCGATCCCGCGTTGGGGTCGAAGGCGAAGCGGAACGGGTTGCGAAGACCGATGGAGAACACCTCTTGGCATTTGGTCCCCGCCGGCGATCCAGTCGGGGGAACGCCATCCACGTTACAGCGAGCGCTATCGGAGCCCGTGAACGGGTTAGTAGGCGGGATGTCACCGGAGTCGGTCAGGCGCACGATCTTCCCGAGCAGGCGGCCTGGATCCTCGGGCCAGTCGAAGCGGGCGGTTCCACCGTCGCCCACCGTCACGTAGAGGAAGCCGTCGAGACCGAACTCAATGTCGCCGCCATTGTGGTGGTCGCGGAACAGGGGAGGCGTGTCGAAGAGCACGACCTCGGTCGACGGGTCGATGATGTTGCTGTCGGGGAGCACGAACCGTGAGAGGCGATTGACCGGTCCATTCGACTCGCTCTCGTTGCACGTCCCGAACTTGTTGAATGTGTAATAGATGTACAAGTAATGATTGAGGGCGAAGTCTGGGTGGACGGCCACGCCCCCCATGGCACGCTCGCCGTCGGTGCACATCACCCCAGACAGGTCGATGGCGGGAGAGGCCAGAAGCGTCCCGCTCTCGTACACGCGCAGTTGACCACCCTTACTTGGGATGAGCATCCGCCCGTCGGGAGTCCAAGCCAGGTCCATTGGCGCGTCGACCGTCGTGATGAGCGTGTCCTCGAAGGTCGGCGGCAGGGCGGCGGCACCGTCTCTAACTATTCCAAGCAACAGCGCGACTACGACGAGTAATAGAACGAGAGCTGATGCTCCGTTCAGCATAAGCCGTATCCCCGAGCGCCTCACGCTCGAAGGGAGATCGATGCTCCCGTCGCTGGTGCGGCGGCTCGTCAGGTCATCCAAAGTCCACCTCAGATCCTTCTGCGATCCAGACCACTGAGGTCAACCTCATCTTTCCATGCTCGCATCGCCCAGATCATCGTCGCCGCTCTCGGGCGTTGGCGTGCTGAGCGACGGCCGTCGGCTTCTCCGCCACGCTGCTAACAGGAGACCCCCAACGATTAGGGCTAGGAGCCCGCCCAGCAGAGGCAAACCATAGCTGGCGCCTGTGGCGGCAGACGCGCTGGAGTCGAAGTCTGCCACGGGCGCCACCTCACCTGACGGCGCTACGCCACCGAGTATGTCGGCAACTACTTCCACGTACCGAGTGCCGTAGTCGCGGCTGGGCTCCACGTGCGTGTTCTCACTAAACTCGTTCCAGCTGATCAAGCCGATCGCGTCAGGCGAGGAGCTTATGGCGGCGTCCACCTCCCGCCGAAGTGTCTCACCGTCATTCCGTTCCACAACGCTGGTTCCGCCCACGCGCCTCGCATCGAACCCGGGAGCCGCCGGCGCTATCCACATACCGCCGGTGGCGTGCACCGCTTCGCTCATTGACTTGAGTTTCTCTGGGTATCCTGGGAAGGTGTCCGGGTTCACCGAGGACCAGTAGTAGGCGTCACCATCAACGAGGTCCTCCAGGCGCTCGTATCCCGCGACGCTTTTCTCGGAGGCCAGTATCAGTAATTGGTCCCTTCTGACCCGTGTCACCTCAGCCACCTCCTGTTCCGAGAATCTCCAGGTGCCCGACCAGATGACAAGCGGTTTCGAGAAAAGATTGAAGGCCGGGTTCTCCGCGTATCGTGAAAGGAAGATGTCTAGGTCCTCAGCAATTCGGGCCACCTCCAAAGGCTCACGTTCGAAGTCGAGGCCCTGGTAGATTATGCTTAGCTTGAAGCTCTCCTCGTTGGCCACCTCGAGCAACCTATCGAGGCGATGGTCGAGAAAGGCTGTGCTCTTCCAGCTAACGATGAAGCCGCTGATGCCAGCGTCCTTGGCCCAGCGGATGTGTTGGCGGATGACGGCGAGCTCGTCGCTTGCGTAGGGACCGAGGAGTGGCAAGTCAGTCTTGGCCCGGTTCCACGAGTCTGGCTCATACCAGATGTAGTAGTAGGCCAGGACCGGGATCGGGTCGCGCGCAGGTGAAGGTTCAGCGGCGGTCTTGGTAGGCATGATCCCGAGCAGGACCAAGACGACAGCAGCAACCAGCCAGAGGGAGCTGAATCTCCGCAGCCACCCCAGGCGCGCTGCTGCAGCACGCTTAGCCCGAAGACGGCGAATCACCTGTGGTCCTCCGGCAGGACCGTGATCTCGTCCTCAACCGCCTCCCTGGCAGCGCGCCGCAAGCGCAGACGGCCGCGGAGCGAGGCTAGCAGCTGGGGACGGCCGATGAACAGGAGGTCAAGGGTCACTGCGATGGCCAATAGGGAAGCGACCGCAATGTCCAGGTAGCTTATGAACTCCAGCCTCACATCTTGATTGCGGGAAAGGGCTACCGTCTTTGAGAACGAGATGCCTGGGCCGTCCACGCTCACCACGTATTCGCCGCGGGGGAGAGAATCCAGCGTCAGTTCGCCTCCGGACTCAAGGGGAAGGCGCTCGGTGTGGCCGTCCGGGAATTCCAGAAGGATGGCGGAGCCCAACGGAAAGCGGAACAGCGCATCCCGGACTGAGATGTGGGCCGAATATAGCATCAGCTCGATCTGCCATTCGCGCTCCTCAATCGGTGCGAACTGCTGCTGAGACCGGTTGACCAGGTTGGAACCGCCTACCATCACGCTTTGGACGGAGTACAGAGCTTGCGTCTCGTCGAGACCGTCTGAGCGTCTGACGACACGACCGATCTGTAACCAGTGTGGCCCGACTTCATCGAACGTCTGACTGCCACCGAGAGTGCTCTTCAAGGTGATCGATTCCACCCGTTCGGGGTCGACCGACTCTCCTTCCAGGCCCAAAAAGCTCAGATCCACCAGGTAGCTCACGTCAAAGCCCGCTTCGAGCCGGGTGGTGGCGGACCAGATGTTCACCTGGCGGCTGGGGCTGAACGTATCTACCCAGCGTGAGAACACCGCACGTACATCCGGATCGGGGCTCTGCCAGGGGAGAACCTCGACGCGGTAGAGCCCGAGCTTCTTGATGTCAACTAGCGCAAGGCCACCTTCGCGAGAGACGAAAGTTTGGTCAACAGAAGCTATCGCCGAGTCCTCATCCTGGTCCGGGTCCGGGACGAGCGAAAAGCGCACACCTGACAATGGTGGGACCGTCTGAATCTGCAGTACCGCGGGATGGATCGTAAGCTCTGCGGACGAGCTGGACGGCTCAAGCCCCTGGGTGGGCACGCCGTTGAACACAGCGCTGAGTACATAGTTTCCCGCCACCAGCTCGCGCCGGACGACAAACGAAGCTCTGCCTTCGCTGTCTGTCCTGGCGCGCCCCTCAGACAGACCATCCACCAGGAAGTCAACGCCCACGTCAGCTATGGGCTCCCCTGACGAAGTGGTGAGGAGAGCGGCTAGGGTAGCCGGCTCCCCGAGGCGGAGAGGCAGGACCCGGTCGAGCGTCAGGAGCGTCTCAACAGGCTCAGGTGCGGCTGCCTGGGTGACGGAACCGAGCACTAAGAACCACGCGGTGACCGCTAATAACAGCGGCAAAGCTCGGCGAGCCCAACGCGTCATCGTGGACCCCCATCCTGCGGTGCATCTGAGGTGCTCCAGGTCCGGCGCTGCCGACGGCGTCCGGAACCGATGGCGGCCCCTGCGATGATCAGCCCGGGCACGGCCAGGGCTGCGCCGTAGGCGGCGTAGATCAGGGCGCGGGGCGGATCGCTCTGGTCTTCCTCCCCGCGGGTTGTGGAGAGGAAGCGGGGCTCCCGCGGCGCAAGGGTAAAATCGAATGCGCTGGCTATGCTGTTGGCGTTGGCGTCGCGCTCCGCAAGCGGCTCAAGGCCCCAGTTGTCCTCAATGAACCTAAGCATCGATGTGAAGTCAAGGACGGTACTGTCGACGTATCCTTGGCGGGCGTAGGGGCTGACGAGTAACGCGGGAGCCCGGAAGCCGTACCCGTAATCGTCCACCACCGGCGGCGGCACGTGGTCGTACCAACCGCCCCAATCGTCATAAGTGAGGAGAAACACTGAGCTGTACCAGAAATCGCTTCTCATTAACTCGGTGATGAGCGTCCTCACGAACGTCTGACCGGAGCCAGGGTGTTGCGGCGGGTGCTCGCTCGGGCCGGAGGGCGCCATGAAGGCTACCGCCGGCAGCGTTCCGTTCTGCAGATCCTCGAAGTACTCATCGAGATCGACGATATGGCTGGACAGTTCCGGATCGTCGATGAAGCGCGGGTAGTTCAAGAGGGGCACCCAAATGACCTGCGAGGCACGGTTGGGAGGATAGTAGTCTGCGGTCCGGTACGTAATCCCCGGATCGTAGTTCTGTACGTAGAACTTCCAGGAGATCCCCCGTTCTTGGAGTGAATCGAAGATGGTCGGCAAGTCGCCCAGGCCTTCCTCGGCGTCACGCTCGTTGCCCGGGGCGCCAGACACCCAGAACACGTGATTCGTGAAGCTCCCCCTGGACGCCGAAGTGAAGAATCGATCGAACAGCACGTACTCATCGGCTAGGTTCCAGTAGTACGGTATGTCACGATCATCGTAAAAGCCCATCGTCAGCCGTCCGTCCTGATTTCGCTGATTCAGTGAGTGCACAAAGCCGTCCATCTTTCCGCCGTTGTACTGGAGACGGTAAGTGTTCCTGCTATGGTCGGGGTCGGACATCTGGACGTCGTTATCACCTATGTGGAATGGCCTAACGCAACCGGAACTGGGGTTCGCGGGCTCCACAGGCATACACGTGCCGGCCGGTATGCCGTCCGCGCCGGGATAGGTGCCAAAGTAGTTATCGAACGAGTGGTTCTCCTGCATCAGCACGATGAAGTGTTCGATGGGGGTGGTCCGTTCCGGCTCGGCGGCTGCCCCGTCGGCATTGGTGACGACAGGCTGAAGGAGCAAGACGCCGAGGACGGCAGCGCCCCCTAGGAAGCCGAAGACTCGGAGCCGGCTCACGGCCGCACCTCATAGATGACGATCACCGGCTTCTCCGCCTTGTCGCCACCAGGTGTTGTGACGGTTATGGTCTCGGTGTGGACCACCCGCCCGTTGTAGCGGTCAGCGTACAGGATGACCTTGTCCGAGAAGAAGGATGAGCGCGAGGCGGAGAACGAATCCCACACGATGTACTGGAGTTCATTGTGACGAATCATCAGGTCTGGGTTGGGGATCGGCTCGTAGGAGGGATTCCGATTCAGCGGGTTAGAACTGACAGAGAGACCGAATGCCCTGCGGTGTCCGTAGAACTGGAGGATGTTCGCCATGGAGGGCCCAATAGTCATCAACTGGGCTCCTTCCGGTGTGTTCTCTTCGATCCATTCTCCGGCCTCGCGGCCCCCTGGGACACCCCCTGCGCCCGCCAGGAAGCTGTCGTCGGTCGGGGGTTGCAGCCGCTGCCACGAGGGGATTATAAGCGTCAGTGCCACGATTCCTGCGGCGAGCGATACCAGCAAGGCGCCGCTGACGCGCCTCCGCAGTATGCGAACCGCCGTGTCCGGTGACCAACGCCCGAACGTCCGAGCCGCTAACACCGCGATGACCGGCGCGACCGGTAGCAGGTACTGAAACCCCTTGACCGGCCAGAGCTGGAAGAAGACAACAGGCACCACGATCCACGTGAGGAGTAGGGTCTCCCTCCAGGAGCGCTCCCGTCGTAGCAGCCACAGCCCCGCGATCGCCGCCAAAATGATCATTGGGCCGATGACTTCGGGAACAGTAGTGGGGTAGAAATCCCACTCATGGTTCGGCCGCCGGAAGATCTGCCAGAGGATGAACTGGCCTCCGGTTTCCGTCTTTCCAGCCAGGAAGAGAGACAGCGGAAACGGCGCAATAACTAGGACCATAGCCGCCGCCGAAATCGCCAGGTCCTTCATGCGCAGGCGGATCTCTGGAGATAGGGCGAAGAAGGCGTAGATGGCGGCGAGGAACAAGATGGCGGGCTCTTTCGCCAGGAATGCCAAGCCCATCGACGCGCCGGTGGCGTAAAGCCAAGCGGGACGCCCCGTAGTCACGAAACGGGCCAGTAAGTACAGAGTTAGCGTGGCGAAGAACACCATGGGGCCGTCCAAGAGGACCTGGCGGGTCACCACAATGTGGTAGGGCATGAGCGCCATAAAAAGGGCGGCTAGTAGCGCCGCCTTCCGGCCGTAGAGCAGGTCCGCCAGCCGAAAGACCATATAGATAGTGGCAATCCCTATGGCGGCCGAGACGAGCCGTGCGAACAGGTCGCCGGCTCCGAAGGGGAATCCTAGCGATAGGATCGACTGGAACAGGAGTGGGTGAGCCCTGAAAATCGGGAACAGCTCCAGAAGCTCGGGATCGCTAGCGATCGACGCCGCCTGGCCCGCATACACCGCTTCATCACTGTTGAACCCGACGGCGTTGATCCGCCATATCCTCAGGAAGGCGCCAACCCCAAGGATTGCAGGCAGAGATAGCCAGGCAGCCGCTTCACTCCATCTCGGGAGTGTAAGCGAGCCGTGTCTCACCCCCAAAACACGCCGGCTGATCAGCTGTTCTAGATGGGCCATGAGCACGTATTCACGAGATCGGAAAAGCA
>CAJXNA010000073.1 GCA_913056415.1 uncultured Chloroflexota bacterium
GGGGCGAACACGGTGGTCGCCTCACCCGATGGCCGGGCGCGGCTGAGCCCGTTCGCGAACCCTGGGCTGGCCTCCGGGGGCACGGGCGACGTGCTGGCGGGGGTGATCGTGGGGCTGCTGGCACAAGGGCTGCAGCCGTACGAGGCGGCGTGCCTGGGTGTGTACCTGCACGGGCTGGCCGCGGAGCGGGTACGGGAGGAGCTGGGGAGCGCGGGGATGCTGGCAGGGGACCTGCTGCCGGCGCTGCCGCGGGCGATCAAGGAGTTGAGGGGATAGGGGACAGTGACGGCGAGCGGTAGGCGCTGGCGGCTGCGGGGGCGGTTCCCGGAGGGGGCGCTGGAGGGCGCGCCCTACCCCACGCTGATGCGGCACCTGCTGTGGCATCGGGGGCTGCGGACGGCGGCGGAGGCGCAGCGGTTCATGGAGGGGCCACCGCAAGAGTACGACCCGATGCTGTTGCCGGATATCGAGGTGGCGCTGTCGCGGCTGGAGGAGGCTGTGCGCTCCGGCGAGAGGATCGCCGTGTACGGCGACTTCGACGTGGACGGGGTGACGGCCTCGGCGCTGCTGGTGGAGGGGCTGTCCGCCCTGGGTGGAGACGCCTTCGCCTACATACCGGACCGGTTCAGCGAGGGGTACGGCCTCAACTGCGATGCCCTGGACCGGCTGCGGAAGGACGGCGCCACCCTCCTGGTGACGGCGGACTGCGGCACCAGCTCTATCGCCGAGGTGGCGCACGCGCGCGAGCTGGGGATGGACGTGCTAATCCTGGACCACCACTCGGTGCCGCCGGAGCTGCCCGCGGCGACGGCCCTGGTGAACCCCAAGCGGCCCGATTCGCGCTATCCGGAATCGGAGCTGGCGTCGGTTGGGATCGCCTACAAGCTGATGGGGGCGCTGCACGAGTCGATGGGGCGGAGCTGGGACGGTGATCGCCAGCTGGACCTAGTGGCGCTAGGAACGGTGGCGGACGTAGCGCCGCTGCTGAACGAAAACCGCTGGCTGCTGAAGCGCGGCCTAGCGGCGCTGGGCCGCAGCGAGCGGCCCGGGCTGCGAGCGCTGATGAAGGCGTCCGGCATCAATGCGGCGCGGGTGGACGCGGAGTCGATCGGGTACGGGCTGGCGCCGCGCCTGAACGCGGCGGGCAGGCTCAAGCACGCGCGGCTGGCGCTGGAGCTGCTGCTGGAGCGGGATGAGGGGGAGGCGCTCCGCAGAGCGGAGGAGCTGACGGCGCTCAACCGGGAGCGTCAGGAGCAGACGGCGGCGGCGATGGAGCTGGCGGCCGAGCTGCTGGCGGAGGAGGATGCCGCCTCGCCTCTGCTCTTCCTGGGGCACGAGGATATACCATCGGGGATAGTAGGGCTGGTGGCGGGCCGGCTGGCCGAGGAGCGGCACCGGCCGGCGGTGGTGTACGAGCGTCAGTTGGAGACGAGCCGCGCGAGCTGTCGGAGCATCCCTGAGTTCGACATTACGGGGGCGCTGCGGGGCTGCGCGGAGCTGCTGGAGCGGTTCGGGGGTCACCGCGCGGCGGCCGGGTTCACGGCCCGCAACGAGAACCTTGAGCCGCTGAAGGAGGGGCTCCTGCGCCAAGCGGAGGAGTCGCTGGCAGGCGTGGAGCTGGTGCCGGTCATCGACATCGATGCGGCGCTGCCGCTGGGCGCCCTGAGGGGGAAGGAGATCCGGTTGCTGTCCCAGATGGGCCCGTTCGGCCAGGGCAACCCGGAGCCGACGTTCCTCAGCCACAGCGTGGAGGTGGCCGAGTGTCGCATCATCGGGAGCGATGGGAAGCACTTACGGCTGAAGCTGCGCGATCAGTACGGTGCGGGCGGAGGCGTCACCTGGCCGGCGATCGCATTTGGTCTGGGTGAGGCGGGGGTGCGGGAGGGTCAACGGCTGGATGTCGTCTACTCGCTGGCAGCGGACCGCAGGGACAACGGGCTGGAGCTGCGGGTGAAGGACGTGGCGCCGACGGGGCAGAACCCAGGACCGAGAACCCAGAACCTAGAACCGAGAACCTAATAGGAGCGCTGGAGTGACGTCCTACCGGAGGCCGACGAAGGTGACGCAGGCGTTCAACCGGGTCGTGGGCTGGCTGGCCTCCCGCGGGCTGACGCCCTCAGGCACGATTACGCTGGAGGTGAAGGGCCGCCGCTCCGGCATGATCCGCTCCAACGTAGTCACCTGGGTGGAGCAGGACGAGGAGCGCTATCTGGTCTCGCCGCGGGGCGAGTCGGAGTGGGTGCGCAACGTGCGGGCCGCCGGCGGCGAGGCCGTCATCCGCCGCCGGGGAGGCCAGAAGGTACGGCTGGAGGAGGTGCCGGCCGAGGAGAGGGCGCCGATCATCAAGGCGTACCTGGCCAAGACGGCGATGGCAACGCGCCAGCACTTCGGGGTGGACCCGAAGGCGGAGATCGAGGAGTTCGAGGCGATCACGGCGCGGCACCCGGTGTTCCGGATAGTGATGATAGACTAGCGCGGGCTCTCTGTCCTCGGTTGCAAGCCGGCATCGGTTGCTGCCTCGCGGTGAAGGATGAGGGCGATGCGCGCCAGGCGAGAGGCGAAGCCGGCCCTCAAGCCGCGCGGATGGCCAGGGTTCGCGGCGGCGGCGCGGAGACGCTCGGCCACAAAGGCGCGCCTGGCCAACCGTTCCTGCTCCAATCTCCCCAGTTTCTCGTCTACGTAAATCCGGTCCCACATGGTGTCCCTCCCACTATCGCGCTGCCGTGAGCTCACCGACACAAGGTTGGGGGCGGCGGTGAGACCGGGCACGGGCTCCGGCTGGCCTGCCGGCTCCGTCGCCTCTATCAGCCGGTCGAGCCAGTCACTGAGGGCCAGAGCGCGCTCGAGGTAGCGGAACTCCTCCTCCTTGCCAGGCGCCACATCAAACACTGGCCACCTCGGCTTCCGGTAGGCACCCTTCAACGGGCAGCACCATCGTTTCCTTGTAGGAGGAGAAGGCGATGGTAGTCTTGGTGCCGGAGATGGGTCCGCTCTTCCAAATACGTTCGAGGATGTGTTCCAGATCGGCAGGCGCATGGCAACGCACCTTGACCAAGAGGCAGTCCTCGCCGGCGATGTGATGTACCTCAAGGACGTTGGGGACATCCATCAATGCGCTGGCCACGCCCTCGGTATCGTAACGGTTGAAGCGGGCCGATATGAAGGCAAGCACGCCGAGATCGAGCGCCTCCGGGTCAACCATGGTGGTGTAGCCCCTGATAACGCCGCGCTGCTCCAGCTTCTTGATTCGCTCGTGAACGCTGGGCTGGCTGAGGCCAACCTCCTCAGCGATGGCGGAATGAGAGGCGCGGCCGTCACGCTGGAGGGCCTCCAAAATCTTGGCGTCGGTAGAATCAATGTCCATAACGATTTTCCTTGCGGATTAAGGCAATAGCGACTTTTCACCTATGATTCTAAGGTACATTCGATATATTGTCAATACTATAAAGGCTCGGTTCAGTCATGGCGTTAAATTATGAACGGTTACTACGAGCCATCAACTCGTTAAGAACCAGCGGGCAGGTAGCCCTCCAGCCGCAGCAGCCAGCGCTTCATCTCCGGGCCGCCGCCGTAGCCGCCGAGCGTGTTATCGGAGGCGATGACGCGGTGGCAGGGGATGATCGGGGCCACGGGGTTGATGTGGAGGGCCTGACCGACGGCGCGGGTGGCCTTGGGGCGTCCTACCTGGCGGGCCACCCAGGCGTACGGGCGCACTTCGCCGTAGGGGATGCGGGCGGTAGCCTGTAGCACCTGCCGCGTGAACGAGGGGACGAGGGAGAGGTCCAGCGTCTCATCGAACCGCACGCGTCGCCCATCGTGATAGGCTAGCAGCTTGCGGACGGCGCTATCGCCGATGTCGTCTCGGGGCCTCTCCTGGGTGACGAACTCACCCAGCTTCTCGCGCAGCCGCTCGTAGGCGTCCGCCGCGCTGCCCTCGCTCCGCCGTATCAGAACGATACCGCAGTCCGTGTAGGCGAGGGCGCTCCAGCCGAGCGGCGTCTCGAAGGAGCGGGCGCGGAGCTGATGGGTAAGGTGCTCGTTCGCGACGGTGGTTAAGCGCTCCGTGAGAGCGACGGGCATCTCGATACCCCCTAAGAGCGCCTGAGCCTGTCGCATCGTGTTGGCCTGAGCGGAGCAGTCGTCACACTTGACGAGATGGGTGGCGAGCGAACGTGCCGCGTCCGGAGCCAAGTTGCCGGCGCGGACGTTGTCAAACAGTGATAGGGCTTGGCTACAGCTCAATATACCGATGCGGCAGTTCTCACAGCGCACTAGGTGACCGATGAGCGCTCCCGCCGTTTCCGACGGCAGGCCGCTAGGGGGCGCTTCGTCTACTACCAAGGATAGGGTTTGTTCGCAGGTCAACGCAGGCATCAGTCTTTCACCAACTCTCGCCAGCCGCTGAGGCCGGCCTCCCGACAGTACCGTTCGATCTCGGCCCGCAGACGCCGGCGACCTCGGAGAAGGCGTGCCTTGACGGCGGGCAGGGAGAGGCCCAGTATGCCAGCGATCTCGGACGCAGGCAGGTCCAGGGAGTCGCTGAGCAGGACGGGCAGGCGGTGGCTCTCCGGCAGGGCCGCCAGGAACCGGGCCACTTGATGTCGCAGCCAGCGCCGGCCGGCCTGGATGTCCGGCCGCAGCCCCGGATTATCCGCGATGGTGCGGGCGTGCGATGGCAGCGGCTCCTCTCGCGGGCGAGTGCGGCGTTGCTTTCGCTTCAGGCAGGTGTTAAGGGTGAGGCGGTAGAGCCAGGTGGAGAAGCGGCTATCGCCGCGGAACCGGGGCAAGGAGCTAAGCATCGCGATCAGCGCCTCCTGGGTGGCGTCCTCCGCCTCCTCGCGGGAGGCGAGGATACCGAGCGCCAGCCGGTAGGTCTGGGCCTGGTAGCGCTGGATGAGGGCGCCCAGCGCCGCATCGTCGCCCTGGCGATAGGCGGCGATGAGAGCGGAGTCGGTGGCTGGATCGCTCAAGCATGGCCTCACAGTCTATTAGTACCGCGGCACGGCGAAAAGGATACACCTTAGGCGGAAGTCTGAGAGGGATCGGACGGACTTCCTTGCGGGCTCTTAGGCTGTAGGATAGAATCGCTATTGACCCCTTATCTAAAGCGAGGTAGCCCCATATGAAAGAGTACCCGCCGGAGAAGATTCGTAACGTCACCATCATCGGCCACGGTAGCACGGGCAAGACCTCGCTGGCCGAGGCGATGCTGTTCGCCAGTGGGGCGACGACGCGGCTGGGACGGGTGGAGGACGGGACGACCGTCTCCGACTGGGACCCGGACGAGCAGAAGCGGGGGTTCAGCGTCAACCTTTCGGTCGTCCCCAGCGAGTGGAACGGGCACAAGCTGAACGTGGTGGACGCCCCCGGCTACGCGGATTTCATGGGCGAGGTGAAGTGCGCCCTGCGCGCCGCCGATCTGGCGCTCATCGTGGTGTGCGGCGCTTCCGGGGTGCAGGTGGGCACCGAGTTCGCGTGGCAGTTCGCCGATGAGCTATCGCTGCCGCGGGCGGTGTTCATCAACCGTATGGACCGGGAGAACGCAGACTTCAACGGCACGCTGGAGCAGTTACGGTCCAACTGGGGCCAGAAGTGCGTCCCGCTCCAGATACCGATCGGCTCTCAGCAGGAGCTGAAGGGAGTCGTGGACCTGCTGACGATGAAGGCGTACGTGGGCGATAAGGGCGAGCAGCAGGAGGTGCCGCCGGAGCTGGCCGATGAGGCGAACGCTCAGCGGGAGAAGCTCATTGAGGCGGCGGCGGAGACGGACGACGCCCTCATCGAGAAGTACCTAGGCGGGGAAGAGCTGACGCAGGAGGAGCTGACCAACGGGATCAGGGCGGGCATCAGATCTGGGAGCATCGTGCCAGTGCTTACGGGCTCAGCGACCAAGATGTTCGGCGTACATGCGCTCCTGGGAGCGATTAGCGAGATGTTCCCCTCGCCGCTGGACCTGCCGGTCAAGACGAACGGGGACGCCATTAAGGCCGATGCTTCGGCCCCGCTGATAGCGCTGGTGTTCAAGACCGCCGCCGACCCCTATGTGGGCCGTCTCACCTACTTCCGCGTGCTCTCAGGCGCGTTCAAGGCCGATTCACAGGCCTGGAACGCCAATCGCCAGGCGGCGGAGCGCATCGGCCCCGTGTACCACATGAGCGGCAAGACCCAGCAGCAGGTGTCGCAGGTGACGGTGGGCGACATCGGCGCGGTGGCGAAGCTGACCGAGACCCAGACCGGCGATACGCTGTGCGCGAAGGAGAAGCCGGTCACTCTGCCATCGATATCGTTCCCCGAGCCCGCGTTCAGCGCCGCCATCACCCCTAAGACGAAGGCGGACCTGGATAAGATGGGCAGCGCCCTCCACCGCATCGTGGAGGAGGACCCCAGCCTGCACCTGGAGCGCAGCCCGGATACGGGCGAGACGATCCTCTCCGGGCTGGGCGACTCACACGTAGAGGTGGCGCTGGAGAAGATACGCCACAAGTTCAGCGTGGACTTGGAGATGACGATGCCGAGGGTGCCCTACAGGGAGACGGTACATGGGACGGCGACGGCGGAGTACACGCACAAGAAGCAGACCGGCGGTCACGGCCAGTTTGCGCGAGTGGAGGTATCAGTGGAGCCGCTGCCGCGGGGCACGGGACACGAGTTCGAGAACAAGACCGTGGGCGGAGCGGTACCGAAGCAGTACGTGAGCTCCGTTGAGAAGGGCGTCCTGGAGGCGATGCAGGAGGGGGTGCTGGCCCGCTACCCGATGATCGACATGAAGGTTATGCTGGTTGATGGCAAGGAGCACCCGGTGGACTCCTCAGACATAGCGTTCAAGATCGCGACCGTGCAGGCGGTGAAGCAGGGCGCTCAGGATGCCCATCCGGTGCTGCTGGAGCCGATCATGAACATGAAGATCACGGTTCCGGAAGCGAACATGGGCGAGATCATCAGCGATCTCAACGGCAAGCGGGCACGGGTGCAGGGGATGACGCCAACCGGTTCGATGACGACGGTGGAAGCGCAGGCGCCGATGGCTGAGGTGCAACACTACTCAGCCGATATACGATCCATGACGCAGGGCCGCGGCCACTTCATGATGTCGTTCTCGCACTACGAGGAGGTGCCGGCGCACGCGGCGCAGAAGGTGATTGAGGCGGCGGAGCAGAAGCGGGAGGCGGCGAAGGCGTAGGGGGAGCGTAAGAATGAAGCCTGTCCCACAGCCCGCCAGACCAAGAGGCCAGCCATTTACAGCGCCCACGCGAAGTGATATTGTCGATCTTGTCACAGGACTTACTCCACTTTGCTCAGATCCACCAGCGCGAGGCCCTAGAAAAGGAACTCTAAATGACCGTGCTGCCTGAACTGCTGGCTGCCAACGAGCGCTACGCCGCCGGCTTCACCAAGGGAGACCTGCCGATGCCGCCCGGCCATCAGGTGGCCGTGCTGGCCTGTATGGACGCCCGCCTTCACCCCGAGAAGTTCCTGGGGCTGGAAGAGGGCGACGCCCACGTGATCCGCAACGCAGGAGGCCGCGCGAGCGAGGACGCCTTACGCTCGCTGATCATCTCCTACAAGCTGCTCGGCACACGCGAGTTTCTGGTCATCCACCATACCGACTGCGGCATGCTGACGTTCACTAACGAGCAGCTACGGGAGATGCTCCGCCAAGACCTGAACACCGACGCTTCCGGGATCGACTTTCTGCCATTCTCAGACCTGGAGGAGAGCGTGCGGCAGGATGTACAGACGATCCGCTCTTCGCCACTCATACCGGACGACATTACGGTCAGCGGCTTCGTCTTCGACGTGAAGACGGGCCGCCTAGGCGCGGTGCGCTGAGGCGGGCCGCACGGCTGCAGAGCTGAAGCTCCGCAGCTACGACGATCATCCGTAAGGCCCTACTCGCGGGCGATGATGTCGGCGTCGATGATCTTCCACTCGGGGCCGACCTGTGACCAGCGGGCGCGGACGGTGAAGGACTGGGGTCCGATGTACTTGACGTCGTACAGGTAGTCGTCGCCGTCCCGGCTGTTGCCCAGCACCTCATAGCTGTTGATCTGCATGGCGGTGCCGCCGCCGGCCTCCTGCTGGAGCTTCATCATGGCGTCCGGCATCAGGTCGTTCATGATCTGGCCGATGTCCATGGTGACGATGGCTTTGGCGTGCCGGTGAACGATGTCTTCAACGGCCGAGTCCTGGGTCATGGCTCCTCCTTGCGCGGACGATGGATTCGATTGCGAATATACGGAGGCGAGGAGGAGCTGTCAACGGCACACCCCAGGTGATACGTCCCACGCGGCCCGGCCCGCGGCGCTTTCGCTGTTAGGCGGCCGGCGTTCTGGTTGCGAGGCCGCCTGACCCACTACCCCACTCGACCCCAGATTCCTTCGCGGCCAGCGGGCCTGCCGTGAGCGGCCGTGGTCGGCGCTCAGAATGACGGGGGCAAGCGCTACGGGTGCTTGTCCGCGCCGCCGGTCTCGGCGTCCACGATACGGAGGAAGCGGTGCTTGCCGACGCGGATGAGGGAGCCGGGACGAACGGTAACTTTGTCTCTTTCAAGGGGCTTACGCGCAGGGCGGTACAAGTGCCCACCCTC
>CAJXNA010000074.1 GCA_913056415.1 uncultured Chloroflexota bacterium
TTCCCGGCCCGCCTCTTCCCAGAGGTCGCCTTCACCCTACGACACAAACCCTGCGGGATGTGCTGGACTGCTTCGTCTCCATGGGCTTCCAGGTGGTGGAAGGCCCGGAGATCGAATGGGACCACTACAACTTCGAGGCGCTTCGTATTCCCCGCGATCACCCGGCCCGCGATATGTGGGACACACTGTGGATCGACTACGAGAAGGACGGCGAGCGACCGATGCTCCTCCGTACCCACACCTCGCCCAACCAGATACGTGTGATGGAGCAGATACCGGAGCCACCCGTCCGTGTTGTCGTCCCGGGCAAGGTGTACCGCTACGAAGCGACCGACCCAACCCACGAGTGGATGCACATTCAGGTGGAGGGATTAGCCGTAGATGAGGGGATTAGTCTGGCCGACCTGAAAGGTACGTTGGCGGACTTCGCCCGCCGCATCTTCGGTCCGGATCGCAAGGTCGCCTTTCGCTGTGACTACTTCCCGTTCGTTGAGCCGGGGATGGAGTTGCGCATCGACTGCTTCTTGTGCGGCGGAGAGGGGTGCCGCACCTGCTCCCACAGCGGCTGGATTGAGATCCTCGGCGCGGGAATGGTGCACCCGGAGATACTAGATGCCGTTGGCTACGACTCCGAGCGGTACACCGGCTTCGCTTTCGGCATGGGCATTGAGCGCATCGCCATGCTCCGGCATGGTATCGAGGACATCCGCCTCTTTTATTCGAACGACCTGCGCTTCTTGAGGCAGTTCTGAGGAAGAGCAATGCGCGTACCGCTAAAGTGGCTCTCCGAATACGTTGACCTGACCCTTGACCCCAAGCAACTGGCGGAGAGGCTGACTATGGCAGGCGCGGAGGTGAGTCAGATCATCACCACCGCCGGCGAGTGGGACGGCGTCTCCGTTGGCGAGGTGGTTGACGTCTCCCAGCACCCGAACGCAGACCGGCTGGTTCTGGCCACCGTGGACCTGGGTGGAGAACGCCACACCGTAGTGTGCGGTGCTCCGAACGTGGCCGTGGGCCAGAAGGTGCCGTTCGCGCGCACCGGTGCCCACCTCATCGACGGCCGCACCGGCAAGACTACTGTCCTCAAGCCCGCCGTCATCCGCGGGGTGGAGTCCGCGGGCATGGTCTGCTCGGAAAAGGAGCTTGGCCTCTCCGACTATCACGAGGGGATCATGGTGTTAGCTGACGATGCGCCCGTGGGGGCCCCCATCTCCACGTATCTGGGCGACGTGATCTTCGATATGGACATAACCCCTAACCGGCCTGACCTCCTGTCTATAGTGGGCGTGGCCCATGAGGCGGCCGCGCTCAGCGACGGCAGCGTCCGGGATCCGTCGGTCCAATATACCGCCGCCGCCAAGCCGATTAAGGGCCGCGCGGGCGTGGAGATCGCCGATCCCGATCTATGCCCTCGCTATGTGGCCGCCCTTATCGAAGGGATCAAGATGGGCGAGTCGCCGTCATGGATGCAGGAGCGCCTGGTAGCCGCTGGGCTACGGCCGATCAATAATATTGTCGACATAACAAACTATGTGATGCTGGAGCTGGGCCAGCCTTTGCATGCCTTCGACTTCAAACGGTTGCGTGAGGGTCAGATCATAGTGCGGCGCGCCCGCCCGAACGAGACCTTGCTTCTCTTGGACGGCAGGGAGCAGAAGCTCTCGCCCGATATGCTGGTCATCGCCGACGCCGAGGCGGCTGTCGCGCTGGCCGGCGTCATGGGCGGAGTGGAGAGCGAGATCGACCAGAACACGACTACCGTGCTGCTGGAATCGGCGAACTTCCACGGGCCGAACATCCGGCGGACGGCCGCCGCCGTCAAGGTGCGCACGGACGCCTCCCTTCGCTTCGAGAAGGGCCTCAGCCCGCAGCTGCCGCCGGTCGCCGCTCAGAGGGCCGTGAAGCTGATGGTGGAGCTCTGCGGTGGCAAGGCCGCGGCAGGCCTCATTGATGTCTATCCGAAGCGGGAGAAGGACGTCCGCGTCACGCTTTCTCAGCGGCGGCTCCACACCCTGCTGGGCATGGAGCTACCGGTGAAACGGGTGCGCCAGCTCCTCTCCTCCCTCGGTTTCTCCTGCCGTTGGGCGCCTCCCGACAGCTACGTTGTGCGTGTGCCCTACTGGCGCACCGACGTGAGCATCGCCGACGATGTCGTGGAGGAGATCGCCCGCATTGTTGGCTACGACCAGCTCCCGACCACGCGCCTTCGCGGTGAATTTCCCCCCGTTTGGCCACAACCCCGGCGTGACCTGCGCAACAACGTCGCCGATATCCTCGTTGCTGCCGGGATGCAGGAGGTGGTCACCTACTCATTGACCAGTCTGGAGGCTCTCGCCAAAGTGCTGGCGCCCGAGGAGCTGTCCAGCGATGCGCTGCTCCGCGTCGCCAACCCGATGAGTAGGGATCAGGAGTATGCGCGGACGTCACTGCGGGCCTCGCTGCTGCAGGCCTTGGCTGATAACGTTATGCATCGTGATGATCTCACCGCTCTGTTCGAAACGGCGCGCGTCTACCTGCCGCGGCCGGACGATCTGCCGAATGAGGTTGAGACCGTCGCCGCTGTCATCAGCGGCCGGCCGCCTGGCCGCTGGGGCGAGCCGAGCGGTGAGCCTGCGGGCTTATACGAGGCGAAGTCCTATCTAGACCTGCTGTTCCGCCGCCTGGGCGTATCAGCCCAGTACGATGAGGTGACGGACTACGCCTTTCTCCCTGGCCGTACCGCCGCCGTCGCCGTGGATGGCCAGCGCATCGGCCTAGTCGGCCAGGTGCACCCGCGGGTGGTGTCGCAGTTCGGTCTTGAGGCCCCGGTTGCGATGTTCGAGCTGGATCTGGACGCCCTCTTGCCCCACGTGAAAGAGGTGCGTCATTACCAGCCGGTGGCCCCGTACCCCTCGCTGGAGGAGGACCTTGCCGTCGTCGTTGAGTCGGATGTCCCGGCGGCGCAAGTGCAGGGCATCATCCAGCAGTCGTCGCTGGTGCGCTCGGTCCGCCTGTTCGATGTTTACAGTGGCTCACAGGTGCCGGCTGGCAAGAAGTCGCTCGCCTTCTCCGTCTCCTACCAGGCGGCCGATCACACCCTCACCGATGAGGAGGTGCGGCGTCAGCGTGAGCATATCGTCGCCCGCCTGGGACAGGAATTGGGCGCCGTACTCAGGGGCTGAGAGCAGAGGGCTGCTATGCCTTACCGTTGTGTGGGAAGGCGGCTATCCCGCCAGCGCTGCCTTTGCGGTCTCGGTTAGCGTGGTGAAGGTGGCGGTATCCCGTACCGCTAGGTCCGCCAGCAGCTTGCGGTCGATCTCCACCTGCGCCCGTTTGAGGCCGCTCATCAGCTTCGAGTAGCTGAGGCCGTTGAGGCGCGCGGCGGCGTTGATGCGTGCTATCCACAGGCGACGGAAGTCGCCCTTGCGGTCGCGCCGGTGCTCGTAGGCGTACTGGAGCGCGTGCATGACGGATTCATTGGCCTGTTTGAACAGGCTGTGCCGCCCGGCGCGGTGGCCTTTAGCCTGTGCGATTACTTTCTTGCGGCGGCGCCTGGCGACGACGCCGCTCCTTGCTCTTGGCAACGTGCTCTCTCCTACGTGTGGTAGGGCATCAGCTTGCGGATGCGCTTGGCCTCAGCTTTGGGGACGCCCAGTTTCTGGCTGAATAGCCGTTTGGTTGCGGGCCGCTTCTTGCGACGGAAGTTGTTGATGTGGTGCTTGCGATGCGTAATCTTGCCGCGGCCGCTAACGTAGAAGCGGCGCTTGGCGCCGGAATGTGTCTTTATCTTGTACTTAGCCAACGTGCTCTTCCACCGGAGCTTCCTTCTTCTCTTTCTCCTTAGGCGTCACTGCCTTCTTGGCCGGTGTCAGAATTACGCTGAGGAACCGTCCCTCCATGGCAGGAGGCCTCTCCATCACCGCCGTCTCTTTCAAGCTATCCAGCGCTCTCTGCAGCACCTCGCGGCCGATTTCCGGGTGAGACATCTCCCGGCCGCGAAACATGACCGCGAGCTTTACTTTGTCCCCCTCACCGAGAAGCCGCCCGACCAGCAACACCTTGCGATCCATATCCGCCTTGCCGATCCTTGGGCGCATGCGCACCTCATGGATCATGCCGCCTCTCTGGTGCTTGCGCGCGTCTCGTTCCCGCTTCGCCTGCTGGTATTTGTACTTACCGTAGTCAAGCACTCGGCAGACGGGGGGAGAGCCGTTCGGGTCGACCTCCACCAAGTCGAGGCCGCTCTCTCTGGCGATGCTTAGGGCTTCTTGGGTGGGAATAACCCCGTGGTTCTCGTCGTTCGCCCCAATGAGACGGACCTCTTTGGTGCGGATCCAGTTGTTTATCCGAAGTTGTCGGACTATACTCGTCCCCTCTCAAATGATATCTGAGCCACGGTTACTGGCCAATATAGCACACTAGGGTATATCCTACAACGCTACTCCAGAACCAGAAGCGGCGTCCCCGGTTCTACGCGTTGCCCCTCCTTCACATAGACCTCGCGCACGGTGCCGGCTCTCTGGGCGCGTAGCTCGTTGTTCATCTTCATCGCCTCGATCACCATCAGCACGTCGCCCTCTACCACTTTATCGCCCGCCTTCGCATAGACGTCTACCACGACGCCGGTCATGGGCGATAAGACCATCCAGCCGCCCGCAGGGTGCTCTTCCAGCGTCGAGTTGGCGGGCGGCGCGGGCGGCTCCCTGCGATCGTGCGTGCTCACAGCCACTGAGTAGCGATCCCAGCCGATGACGATGTCGTATCCCTCGGCTCGCTCCACCGCGAAAAGCTCATGCGGATGGTCGTCAATCAGTAATGTGTACAAGGCTGACTGGCCGACCTGCTCCAGGCGCGCGTCATGCCACTCGTCGTTGATGCGCACGCGAAGGCCGTCTGGCCCGTCATCCACCTCCACCTGCTTCAGCTCGTGGCCCAGGCGTACTAGATACTTCTCTGCCAACCTCTCGCTCCCGCCTCCCAGCGGGCTGGCCGGTTGCGTAACCGCCAGGCGCCGGCCCGCGGCCGCTGGTCCGGCTCCGAGCTCTGTCGTTCGCCCTTGCGATGGGCCAGCACCGCCGCCGCCAGCAGCGCCACCTGCTCTTCGCGCAGACCGTTCTCCCTGCGCGCCTCGAAGCGCCTCTCGACGAAGGCTGTGTCCAGCTTGCCCTGGATGAAATGTTGGTCCTCCATTACCTGCAAATGGAAGGGGATGTTGGTGCTGACACCCACGATTTTGAATTCGCGGAGAGCCCGCCGCATCCGCTGAATCGCCTCCAGGCGTGTGCGTCCCCAGGTGCAGAGCTTGGCAATAAGTGGGTCATAGTAATGGCTGATCTCCAGCCCGTCGTACAATGCCGAGTCGACCCGAACGCCGGGGCCGCCCGGCACCGACACGAAGCTGACGATGCCCACCGACGGCAGGAAGTTGTTGAACGGGTCCTCGGCGGCGATACGGCACTCGATCGCCCATCCTTGGATGGAGACCTTTCGATAGGGCAGCTTCTCGCCCGCCGCCACCAGTATCTGATCGGCGACGAGATCTACTCCGGTAACCATCTCAGTTACCGGGTGCTCTACTTGGAGGCGAGTGTTCATCTCGAGGAAATTGGCCTGACCCTTTCGATCCACCAGGAACTCCAGAGTGCCGACGCTGGTGTAGCCGGTGGCCTTGGCCGCGCGCAGCGCCATCTCCTCAAGCTGGCGTCGTAGCGTCGGCTTAACCGCTGTGGACGGCGCCTCCTCTATCATCTTCTGATGGCGGCGCTGGATGGAACATTCGCGCTCGCCTAGGGAGACGACGTTGCCCCTGCCGTCAGCGATGATCTGCACCTCGATGTGACGAACCGGTTCCAGGAACTTCTCCAGGTACAGCGCGCCATGTCCGAAGGCGGAGGCCGCTTCCTTGCTGGCGGCCTCCAGAGCCATAGGCAGCTCCTCCGGTCGGTATACGGTGCGCATCCCGCGCCCGCCGCCGCCTGCGGTCGCCTTAACCATGATCGGGTAGCCGATGCCGGTGGCTGCGCTGGCCGCCTTCCCCTTAGAGGTGACCTCCTCGCTCCCGGGCACCACGGGTATGCCCGCCTCCTGCATGAGCTTGCGCGCCTGCACCTTATCGCCCAGGGTGCGGATACATTCCGGCGAAGGTCCCACCCAGGTGAGGCCGGTGTCCAGGCAGGCCTGTGCGAACTCCGCGTTCTCGGCCAGGAAGCCGTAGCCGGGGTGGACAGCGTCCACGCCTGCCTTCTTGGCAACCTCGATGATCCGTTCGATGTTGAGGTAGCTCTCGCGCGCCGGCGGTGGGCCGATGAGGTACGCTTCATCGGCGTTGCGCACGTGAAGCGAGTTACGGTCCGCTTCCGAGTAGACGGCGACGGTGGTGATGCCGATCTCACGACAGGCCCTCACGATGCGGAGGGCGATCTCGCCGCGGTTGGCTATGAGGAGCTTCTTAAACAAGGGTGGCTAACTATTGCCCTGCTCTATGTCAATCACAAACATATTCTATCACGCTCTTGTAACACCTCTGCCGCGCCCGCAAGCAGACGATTGTTAAGATTGGGAGACGAAGCGCGACTCGTGCCCACATGCCAAGCAGCCAGCCCTATACCGTACGGCCTCTGCGGCGACACCGGAATCGAGCCGGCAGCGCCTTAGGTCAGGATCCCCGGCGGCGAATCGAACACGGCATCAGCCACCACGGCGACCATGTAGCCGGAGAAGAGCAGCAATCCCACGATCAGATGGAGCTGTACGTTCTGGCCCATCGTGGCCATCAGGTCGTAGGGCTTGGTGTAGTGCTCGCGAATCCCTTTGTGCACGCTGAACGCCAGGGGCAGCGCAATCAGGGCGATCAGCGTGGGACGCGGGATCACGCCCACAACGGCGGCGACAGACACTACCGCGAAGGCTGCCAGGGCGAGCATCAGGAAGCCCTGCGTGACCAGTTCACGGCTCATCCTGGCTGGCAGCGTGCGCTTTCCCACGGAGGCGTCGCTGTAGCGGTCGGGGATCTCGTTCACGTAGAGGATGAGGGCGACCAGGATCGCCACCGGGATCGAGGCGACGAACGCCTCGACCGACAACCGCTCCGCCTGGACGACGTACGCCCCGAGCACCATGATCGGGCCGAACCCCAGCGCCGTCGTCAGCTCCCCAAGGCCGTGGTGCACCAGTCTCAGCGGAGGCGCCGTGTAGAACACGCTCAGCGCTACCCCGATGGCCCCGATGGCGAGAAGCTCCAGGGATCCCCGCGTCACCACCAGATACAGCCCGATGGTGATGCCAACGACGTAAGCCCCGATGGACAGCGCGCTCATCTGCCGCAGAGTGACTAGGCCGCGCTGAACGACACGGGAGCCGCCGCTGTACTGGGTGGGGTTCACGTTCGCATCGTCGGCGCCGGAGAAGGCATCGAATACGTCATTTGCCACGTTCAACCCGATATGGATGGCGGCTCCGCCCAGCAGCGTGAGTATGGCCAGCCACAGGCTGAAGGAACCGTCGTTCGCAGCCACTGCGGTTCCCAGCAGGATGGGCACAATCGAGGCGGTGAGGAATGGCAAGCGGGTGGCCAGCAGGAAGGTCCAGAGCGGCGACAGGCGCGGCTTCACCGCGACGCCCCGCTCCTCCGACAGCGATTCCAGGTAGCGCTTCGCCTGCTTGTTTGAGCGCTCAACGTACTCGAAGAACGGCGTGACCTCCTCGTCCCAGCCCCAGGCCCGGCTTGGCCGCAGCACCATCTCGTCCCCCTCAGCGACGAGGCGGCCCCAGAAGGACAGGTACCGCCGCTCGTCGTAGCCCACGCCCGGCTGCGGCCGGATGTGGCTGGCGATCACGTTCACCTCTCGGTCCGTCGGCAGCGCCAGCCCCGTACGCCGTCCGATGCGCACCTCGCCCTTTTCGACGTCGACCTGGAACTGGGCGGCTGTCTGGACGGGGTACCCATCATCGCCCACCCATGACACCACCACGTGCGGGTACGTCGCGAGCTTCGCAAAGACTTCGGGCTCCATGTTCAGTTTTCCTCCTGGGCGACCGCCACCTGAGGCGCCGATGCCGGATCGCCGTTCTCCCACCAGAGGACCCGGCGAGGTGTGATCTCGATGATCGCGCGCTCGAAGAACAGGGGCAGCGCGAACCGCTTGCTGAGGAAGAAGTCTATGGCCGGCTCCTTGGCACGCCAGAGGGGCAGCACCTGCATCCACGTCTCATGCGGGTCATCCTCTATGATGCGTGCGTCTCCCTGGATGCTGCAGCGGGCCGTCAACCCCTCGCAGGCGGCGGGGTCGGTGATCGCAACGCTCACCTTCCCGTTACGTTTGATGTGCTCCAGCTTCTTGGAAAACAGCACGCTGGAGGTCAGGTAGATACGCTTCCCATCCCAGAGGGGGATCAGCGGATGTGTGACGGGCTCCCCTTCGCTGCCCACCACGGTCAGTTCGGAGACGAGAGCTACTCGGAGCAGCTCATCGACAGGTGCTGGTATCCAGCTCATGACTACCTCCCAGCCGAGGGTAGCACGGCACCGGCTTGTGCGCTAGTTCACGAAAGCGCTGCGAGCCCGAGATCTTGGCGCGCACCGCCGGA
>CAJXNA010000075.1 GCA_913056415.1 uncultured Chloroflexota bacterium
GAGATCGTTCGGGAGGAGATTGCGGTGCGGGGTCGCAAGAAGCCGGTCGTGGAGGAGGTGCTGATCACTCGCCACGGGCCGGTGATCAGCCCGGCGATCAAGGGCGAGACGCGCACGCTCGCTCTGCGCAGCGTGACCCTGGAGCGGGCGCATCAGATTCAGGGGGGCCTGATGCTGATGGGCGCCCGGGACTGGGATGAGTTCCGGGAGGCGTTGCGGCTGTGGCCAGCGTCCTCGCAGAACTTCGGCTATGCGGACGTGGACGGGAATATCGGCTACCAGTTGGCGGGTCTGGTGCCCATCCGGGCGAAGGGACACGGCGTTCTCCCCGTTCCCGGCTGGACGGGCGAGTACGAGTGGACCGACTGGATCCCGTTCGATGAGCTGCCGTCCGTCTTCAATCCGTCCACCAACTGGGTGGCGACCGCGAATAACAAGATCGTGGACGACGACTATCCCTACTTCCTCTGCGTCGACTGGGCGGACAGCTACCGTCAGGAGCGCATCATCGAGATGCTGGGGGAGAAGGAGAAGCTATCCATTGACGACTTCCGGCGCATGCAGGCGGACCAGCTATCTTTGCCGGCGCGGGAGCTGGTGCCGCGGATGCTGGAGCTTGAGCCCGAAGACGAGTGGGGGAGACGGGCGCTCACCTTCATTCGGGCCTGGGACTACGTGGTGGCGGCGGACAGTGCGGCGGCCTGCGTGTTCGAGGTGTTCTACACGCACCTGGTGCGGAAGGCGCTGGAGGAGAAGATCGGCTCCTGGTCGGACTTCTACCTGGGCCGCGGCATTCATCCGCTGAAGTCAACCGGCACCTTCTTCGCCGAGGCGTCTTCCTGGCTGCTGGCGAAGATGAAGGGCAAGAAGAAGTGGTTTGCGGGGAAGAGCTGGAAGGAGGCGATGGAGGAGGCGCTGGCCTCGGCGACGGCGGAGCTGCGGCAGCTCCTGGGCGACGACGTGTCGCAGTGGCAGTGGGGCCGTCTGCACCGGCAGACGTTTCGCCACGTCATGGGGCAGACGCGAGCCCTATCGCGATTGTTCAATCGCGGGCCGGTACCGGTAGGCGGCGACTCCAACACTGTGTGGCAGGCGTCCTACGTGCCGTATCAGGGCTACGAGCTAAAGGCCTGGACGGCGTCCTACCGCCAGATCATCGACCTGGGTAACTTCGACAACAGCTTGGGGGTGATCCCCTCCGGCCAGTCCGGCCACCCGGGAAGCCGCCACTACGGGGACATGATCCGGATGTGGCAGGGGGTGGAGTATCACCCCATGCTGTGGGAGCGGCCGTCGGTCGAGCGGGAGGTGCGGGGACGGCTGGTGCTGCAGCCTCGGGGGAACGACGGCACGGAGGGAGCGTAGGAAGCTGGACGCCGCTGACTCGAAGCTGGGCATGGGCGAGGCGGTGACGGTCGTCCGCTATGATCCGGCGTGGCCTGACCTCTACGAACGAGAACGCTCACTGATAGCCCGCGCCCTCGGCGACCTCGCGCTCGCCATCGAGCATGTCGGAAGCACGGCCGTGCCCGACCTCGGCGCCAAGCCGATCATCGACATGATGATCGGCCTGCGCGACCTGGCTGACCACGAACGTTGCCTGCCGTCTCTACGGGGCGCGGGCTATGAGCACAAGGGCGAGCTCGACATCCCCGGCAGGCACTACTTCCGCAAGCCCGTGCGCGGCCCGCGGACGCACCAGATCCACATGGTTGAGTTAGGCTGCGACTTCTGGCAGCGGCACATCCTGTTCCGTGACTACTTGCGGGATCACCCGCAGGAGGCGCAGGGCTACTACGACTTGAAGCTGCGGCTGGCGGAACGGTTTGGCACTGATCGACTGGGATACAACGAGGCCAAGACGGCGTTCATCGAGTCGGTGCTGGTCAGGGCGAGAGCGGCCGCCAGGTGACCGGGGGAGCGGCGCGTAAGAAGACGGTCCGCGACATCGACGTTAACGGCAAGCGCGTGCTGGTGCGCGTGGACTACAACGTTCCCCTACAGCCGGAGTCCGGCAACGTGCTGGACGACACGCGCATCAAGGCGACGCTGCCCACGATCGAGTATCTGCGCGAGAAGGGGGCGAAACTGATCCTCGCCTCGCACCTGGGGCGCCCGAAGGGGAAGCGTGAGCCTTCGCTGAGCCTGTCGCGCGTTGGGGAGCGGCTGGCGGAGCTGCTCGGTTCGCCCGTGAAGACGGCGGGCTGCTGTTGCGGGCCGGAGGTGCAGGAGGCGGCGCACTCGCTGGAGCCGGGCGAGGTGTTGCTGCTGGAGAACCTTCGCTTTCACGCGGAGGAGGAGGCGAACGACCCCGAGTACGCGAAGGCGCTGGCCAGCCTGGCGCAGGTGTACGTGAACGACGCCTTCGGGGCGGCGCACCGGGCGCACGCCAGCACGGAGGGGGTGGCGCGATACCTGCCGGCGGTGGCCGGTCTGCTGATGGAGAGGGAGCTGGAGTTCCTGGGCCGGGCGATTTCGGAGCCGGAGCGGCCCTACGCGGCGATCATCGGCGGGGCGAAGATCAGCACCAAGATGGCGGTGCTGGAGTCGCTGCTGGAGCGGGTGGACAAGCTGCTGATCGGCGGCGGCATGGCCAACACGTTCCTCAAGGCCGAGGGGTTCAGCGTCGGCGAGTCGCTGGCGGAGGACGGGTTCCTGGAGCGAGCGCGGCAGGTGATGGCGCGGGCGAAGGAGAAGCGGGTGCTGCTGCTCCTGCCCACGGACGTAATCGTCGCCGACGAATTCGCGGCGGACGCGCAGGCGAAGCGAGTGTCCATCAAGGATGTGCCGGACGGCTGGCGGATCATGGACGTGGGCGAGATGACGGTGGACGTGTTCGCGAAGGCGCTGGAGGGTTGCAAGACCGTCGTCTGGAACGGCCCGATGGGCGTCATCGAGTTTGGCTCGTTCGCTCACGGGTCGCACCGGCTGGCGGGGGTGGTGGCGAACCTGAAGGGGGCGACGACGATCCTGGGCGGCGGCGAGACAGCGGCGGTGGTGGAGCAGCTGGGGATCGCGGGCCGGTTCTCGCACGTGAGCACGGGCGGCGGCGCGGCGCTGGAGCTCCTGGAGGGGCGGGAGCTGCCGGGGGTGGCGGCGCTGGCGGACGCGTGACCGACCTCATCCAGAGGCTCGGCGAGAGCTGGCGGCGCTTCTGGGCGCTTCCCTGGCGCTGGAAAGGGCCGGCGCTGGGCGGGGCCGGAGTGTTGGTGGCTGTCGCGATCGTCGTGGTCACGGTGGCGGTCGCCAGCGGGGGCGGTGACGATGACGAGATCATGGTTCAGCAGCCCACAGCCACAGCGGACAGGCCGACTCCGACCCCCGTGCCGAGCCCAACGCCGTCGCCCACTCCCGCACCAACGCCCGCGCCTGCCCCAAGGCCGCCGGCAGCCGCGCCGGTCGCCGGAGGCTACACGCTGACACAGGCGCTGCCTTCAGCCACCTTCAGTGGGATGCTCGGGTTCGCGCCGATACCGGGTTCGGGCAGCGAGGGGGTGGTGGTCACCCAGGACGGCGCCATCTGGCGGGTACCGCTGAGCGGGGGCGGCCCGGCCGCTGTCTACGGCGACCTGTCTGGGCTTCTGATCAGCGATCCCGGCTTCGAGGAGGGGCTCCTGGGGCTGGCGTTCTCGCCCGGCTTCCAGTCGGACGGGCGGGTGTACGTCTATTACACGGCCGGCGGGCCCAGACGCAGCGTCCTGTCGCGGTTTCAGGTCGTCGGCGGTGCTATGGACCTCGGAAGCGAGACCGTGCTCCTGGAGGTGCCGCAGCCGTTCGAGAATCACAACGGGGGCCAGATCGCCTTCGGCCCGGACGGGTATCTGTACGTGGCGCTCGGCGACGGTGGCTCCGGCGGCGACCCCAACGGGAACGGCCAGAACCTGTCGACGCTTCTGGGCTCGATCCTCCGGCTGGACGTCTCGGGCGTCGGTTACACGGTGCCGCCGAGCAACCCGTTCGGCTCCGAGATCTACGCCTACGGGTTGCGCAACCCCTGGCGGTTCAGCTTCGACCGCGCCAACGGCGACCTGTGGGCGGCGGACGTCGGCCAGGACCAGTGGGAGGAGGTCGACCGGATCGTCGCCGGTGGCAACTACGGCTGGAACGTCATCGAGGGGTTCGAGTGCTTCATCGCGGCGAGCTGCGACCAGGGCGGCCTGCGGCTGCCGCGGGCTGTTTACGGCCGCGACCTCGGCTGCTCGGTGACGGGAGGGTACGTCTATCGCGGCGCTTCCATGCCGGAGCTGGACGGCTGGTACGTCTACGGCGATTTCTGCAGCGGCCGCATCTGGGCCGTGAACACGGCCGACAGCAGCCCAGCGGTCCTCATGGCCGAGACGGGGCTGCCCATCGCCTCCTTCGGGGAGCTGCCGGACGGCGAGCTGCTGGTGCTGACGTTCGCCAACGCTGTCTACCGGCTCACGCGGAGCTAGGAGCTTCTGCGGGCAGGACCCGTCAACTGGTAAACCAGGCCCAAATCCCGCATAATCGTTCCTGCCATGGACCTCGATCTCGCCCGCCAGCTCTCCGTGACCGGCGAGTCCAAGATCATGCTGTTCGTGATCGACGGGCTGGGCGGCCTGCCGCAGCCGGAGACGGGCCGGACGGAGCTGGAGTCGGCGCGCACACCGAACCTGGACGCGCTGGCGAAGGAGAGCGTCTGCGGGTTCAGCCTGCCGGTGGCGCCGGGGGTGACACCGGGCAGCGGCCCCGGCCACACCGCGCTGTTCGGCTACGACCCTCTGAAGTACAGCATCGGCCGCGGGGTGCTGGAGGCGGCGGGGATCGACTTCGACCTGCGGCCGCAGGACGTCGCCGCGCGGGGCAACTTCTGCACCGTAGACGGCAAGGGCATGGTCAGCGACCGCCGGGCGGGACGCATCACAAGCGAGACCTGTGTTGAGCTGTGCGAGGAGCTGCGCAAGGTACGGCTGGAGGGCGTCGAGCTGTTCGTGGAGCCGGTGCGGGAATACCGCTTCGTGCTGGTGCTTCGGGGGGATGGGCTTTCGGACGCGGTGGCGGACACGGACCCGCAGCGGGAGGGGGCGGAGCCGCTGGCGGCGCGGGCCACGGCGGCGGCGGGCGAGGCGACGGCCCGCCTGGTGAACCGGTTCGTGGAGGAGGCGAAGCGCATCCTGGCCGATCCTTCGACCCATTCGGCAAGCTCTCCGAGCGGAGCATCGGAGTCCGCAAAGCGGACGGGAAAGGCCTCGCTGGCGAACATGCTGCTGCTGCGGGGGTTCGCGCGGCGTCCGGACTGGCCCTCGATGGCCGAGGTGTTCAAGCTGCGGCCGGCGGCGGTGGCTCACTACCCGATGTACCGGGGCCTGGCCAAGCTCGTCGGCATGGAGGCGCTGCCCACGGGGCCGGCTCTGGACGACTCTATCACCACAGTGCGCGAGAACTGGCGTCGCTTCGACTACTTTTTCCTGCATTACAAGTACAGCGACACGGCGGGGGAGGACGGAGACTTCGATCGCAAGGTGGCGAAGCTGGAGGAGGCGGACGCGGCGATACCATCGCTGCTGGCGTTGAAGCCGGACGTACTGATGGTGACGGGGGATCACTCGACGCCGGCTGTGCTGGCGGCGCACTCCTGGCATCCAGTGCCGTTTCTGATGCGGGCGCCGTGGACGCGGGCGGACGGGTGCGACGCCTTCAACGAGGTCGCGTTGCAGAATGGCTCGCTGGGTACGTTCCCGGCGGTGGAGGCGCTGCCCCTGGCGATGGCCCATGCCGGACGGCTCACGAAGTACGGCGCCTAGCGATTCGCTGCGGATGAACACAGACGGAGACCGATCTTTCAGCGTTTAGGAGCGTGATGGCTGTGCGAGTACCGGTAGTTGCGGCGAACTGGAAGTGCAACACCCGGCTGGAGAGCGCGATAGCGCTGGCGCGGGGGCTGCGGGAGTCGATAGACGGCGTGGCGGGGGTGGAGAAGGTGGTGTGCCCGCCGTTCGTGTACCTGGCTGCGGTAGGGGAGGCACTGCGGGATTCATCGCTAAGGCTAGGCTCGCAGGACATACACTGGCAGGACGACGTGGCGGCTACAGGAGAGATCGGCCCGCAGATGGTGGCGGAGCTGGCGCAGTACGCCATCATCGGCCACTCGGAGCGGCGTCACCAGTTCGGCGAGACGGACGAGATGGTGAACCGCAAAGTGAAGGCGGCGCTGGCGGCTGGTCTGCGCCCCATCATGTGCGTGGGCGAGACGCTGGATGAGCGAGAGGCGGCCAGGACGGAGGAGGTGCTGGTGCGGCAGGTCCGCAGGGGGCTGGAGGGCGTGGACGTCCCCGACGGCTTCATCATCGCCTACGAGCCGGTATGGGCGATCGGCACCGGTCGGGCGGCCACGGCGGAGATCGCGGCGAAGGCGATAGAGGTCATCCGGCGAGAGGTGGCGTCGCTGGTCGGCGCAAGCAAGGCGGAGACGGTGCGCATCCTCTATGGCGGCAGCGTGACGCCGGAGAACGTGGCGGAGTTCGTCTCGCTGGAGGGTATCGACGGGGCGCTGGTAGGCGGCGCCAGCCTCAAGGTCGACGCCTTCACGAGGATCGTGACGGAGACGGCGCGGGTGAAGGCGGCGGCGCGGTGACGCGAAGGCTCATCGCCATCGTCGGGCCGACGGCGACGGGTAAGACGTCGCTGGCGGTGGAGCTGGCGAGAAAGTTCGGTGGCGAGATTATCGGCGCCGATTCGCGGCAGGTCTACCGTCATATGGAGATCGGCACCGCCAAGCCGACCACGGGGGAGCGGTCGCGGGTACGGCACCACCTGATCGACGTCGTGGAGCCGGACGAGCCGTTCAGCCTGGGGCGCTGGCTGGAGCTGGCCCAGGCGGCGCTGGAGGACGTGTGGTCCAGGGGTGGGCAGCCGCTCCTGGTTGGCGGGACGGGGCAGTACGTGTGGGCGCTGCTGGAGGGCTGGCGCGTGCCGCGGGTGCCGCCGCAACCGGAGTTCCGTCGCCGGATGGAGGGCCGCGAGGCCGCTGAGCTGTTCGCGGAGGTGCGTCGCATCGATCCCCAGGCGGCGGAGCGCATCGGCCCATCGAACCGCCGGCGCCTGATCCGGGCGCTGGAGGTGTACGAGGCGACGGGCCGGCCGATCTCCTACTGGCAGGCGAAGGAACCGCCCGACTTCGAGACGCTGGTCATCGGCCTGCGGCTGCCGCGGGACGAGCTGTATCGCCGCATCGACGGGCGGGTGGAGCGGATGATGACATCGGGGCTGATCGAGGATGCGCGCCGCCTGTTGGCGATGGGCTACTCGCGGGAGCTGCCTTCGATGTCCGGTATCGGCTACAAGGAGGCCTGCGCCCACCTGACGGGGGAGATGACACCGGCCGAGGCGGAGGCGCGTATCAAGACGGAGACGCATCGACTGGCCCGGCACCAGAACACGTGGTTCAAGGTGGACGACCCGCGCATCCACTGGCTGGACGCCGCCGAGGGTGCCCTGGAAGAGGCGGTGCGGTTGGCCGGTGAGTTTCTAGGTCAGGAGGCGGCGGTACGGTGAGGTTCGTCAAGATGCAGGGCACGGGGAACGACTTCCTGCTGGTCGAGGCGAAGGACGAGGAGCGGGACTGGGGCGCGCTGGCGCGGGCGATGTGCGACCGCCACTACGGCGCGGGTGCGGACGGCCTGATGCTGGTGCTGCCCTCGCAGGGGGCGGACGTGCGGATGCGGCTGTTCAACGCCGATGGGTCGGAGGCGGAGGTGAGCGGCAACGGGGTGCGCTGTCTGGTGAAGTACGCCGTGGAGCGGGGCCTCGCTAAGCCGCGGGACGGCCGCCTGCGGGTGGAGGCCGCTTCGGGGGTGCTGGAGGCGGAGGTGCTCGGCGATGGCGAACGTGTGGAGAGGGTGCGCCTCTCCATGGGGGCGCCTCGGTTCGCTCCCCTGGAGGTGCCGGTGCTCCTGCCTGCCGGCAGGCAGGGACGGGAGATGGAGCCGCCAATCGTGGAGATGCCGCTGGACGTAGCGGGCCGGACGCTGGCGGTGACCTGCCTTTCGATGGGCAACCCCCACGCGGTGCTGTTCCTGGACGGGCCGGTGGAGGCGTACCCGCTGGAGGACATCGGCCCGAAGGTGGAGCGCCACCCGGCGTTCCCGGCCAGGGTGAACTTCGGGGTGGCGCGGGTGCACGGCCGCGAGCGGATGGAGCTGCGGGTGTGGGAGCGGGGGGTGGGGGAGACGCTGGCCTGCGGGAGCGGCTCCAGCGCGGCGATGGTGGCGGCGCGGCTGAAGGGGCTGGTAGGGGACAGGGTTGACATAACCCAGCCAGGCGGGCTGCTGACCGTGGAGTGGTCTGGTAAGGGAGAGGTATACCTGACGGGCGCGGCGGGATTCGTGTTCGAGGGGGAGTGGGCGCAAGGGTAGGCGCCCTACGCGGCGCGAGGGCGAATGGTGTAGGATAGTGCCGCTATGGAGCCCCAGATCCGCTTCTGCACCAGCGCCGACGGAACCCGCATAGCGTACGCCACCCTGGGCGACGGGCCGCCT
>CAJXNA010000076.1 GCA_913056415.1 uncultured Chloroflexota bacterium
TTGCGCTTGCCAGAGCCCCGCCTCAAATCCCATCCGCTCTTTCAGCCACAATCGCTTGTCTTCTCGTTGTCGATCTTCTATCCATTGCCGCCGGAACTCCTCGAACGGCACAATTTTGTCAGGCCCACCTAGTTCCTCCGTCAGACGTTCGTATTCCGCCTCTGGGCTCGACCATTGCCTGAGCTGAGACTCACGCTCTTCAGCCGCAAGACCCACCTCCTCGACCACGTCAGTGGACACCGACCAATCGTCGGGAATCCAGATGGAGAATCCGAGGCTGTTACTCATGCACCTGGCGATGGCCTAGTCTCTTTGGAAGGCTGAAGCCTTCCGCTACATTATGCCATGCCCCGCCCTTCAGGGCGGGGTTGTTTGCCCGTACCCCATCTCGAAAGCCTGTACCTACTTCGATGAGTCGAACTCCCGCTTCATCCGCTCTCGCAGATCGGCGTCCGTGAGGACGTCCACGGCGGTCATCGCCAGCGCCTTGGCCGAGTCCAGCAGCGCCTTGTGGCCGGCCTCGCTGGCGGCCATCTCGCGAAACTCCACCGTGTGAATCGGGATGTCCGGCGGCGCCACAGTGATGGAAGGGTGAATGGCGGGGACGATGGCGCTGACGTTGCCCATGTCCGTGGAGCCCATGGAGCGACGCGACTCCGGCTCGATCACCTTGCGCCCCAACCCCTCGATGTTCGTGCGGTAGGCCTCAGCGAGGGCGCGGTTGGAGTGCATCGCCTTGTAGCGTGACTCCTCCCCCCAGCGGTGCTCCAGCCGGCAGCCTGTCGCCTCCGCCGCCGCCCTGAAGCAGGCGAGCACCTTCTCCTTAAGCGCCTCGTCAAGATAGACGTCGTCCTCGGCGCGGATGAGGAGACTGGCCGCCGTGTGGTGAGGGATAACGTTAACCGCCTGGCCGCCATCGGTGATAATGCCGTGGATTCGGGCAGAGTCGCGGAGTTGCTGGCGCAGGAGACCGATGTTGACGAAGGAGGCGATCATGGCGTCCAGGGCGTTGACTCCGGCTTCGGGGCGGGCGGCGGCGTGGGCCGCCCTGCCGTGAAACTCCACGTTCAGCTCCAGGCAGGCGAGGGCGTAGCTGACGGCGACATCGCGGTTGCCGGGATGGACCATCATGGCACAGGTCAGTCCTTTGAACGCGCCTCGGTCCGCCATGTACACCTTCCCCCCGGCCGCCTCCTCGGCGGGCGTGCCGATCACCAGCACCGTGCCGCCCGTCTCGTCCACCACCGACTTGGCCGCGAGGCCGGCGGCGGTGGAGGCGGTGCCGATGATGTTGTGGCCGCAGCCGTGCCCGACCCCCGGCAGAGCGTCGTATTCGGCCAGGATCGCCACTCTCGGCTCTCCCTGACCGTATGAGGCGCGGAAGGCGGTGGCTATCTTGCAGATGCCCCGCTCCAGGGCGAAGCCCTCGCCCTCCAGGTAGTCGGCCAGCCAGGCGGCGGCCTTCTCCTCCTGGAAAGCGATCTCCGGGTTGGCGTGGAGCTTGAGACTGAGCGCGATAAGCTCATCGCGGCGGCGGTCCACCTCGGAGATCACCTGCTTCTTGAGCCGGTCGCGGTCAGCCATGGACGCACCGTCCTTTCCAGATTAGGCCGCTCCATTCTATAGACAATAGAGGCCGAGGGACAAGGAACGGAGGAACAATAGGGTCCAGCAACCCCGCGCACTTCAGTGCACGGTGCCTGTTATACAACTTGTCCCCCGCCAGTGCTTCTTGCCCCCAGTTTCCTGAGCTATACTCTACCCGCCTGCCCATGGACCTGAAACGCTTCATCCGCGACGTGCCGGACTTCCCGGAGCCCGGCGTGCTGTTCCGCGACATCACGCCGCTGCTGCAGAACGCGCAGGCGTTTCGCTACGCCATCCAGAAGCTCACGGAGCGGTTCGAGGACAGCGGCCTGGCGGCCGTCGTCGGGATCGAATCGCGCGGCTTCCTGTTCGCCGCGCCGCTGGCGAGCAATCTGGGCCTGCCGCTAGTGCCGGTGCGCAAGCCAAGCAAGCTCCCGGCGGCCCACATGCGGGTGGAGTACGCGCTTGAGTACGGCACCGGCGAGCTCGGCATCCACAGCGATGCTCTGCACAGGGACACCGCCGTCGTCGTCGTGGACGACCTGATCGCGACGGGCGGTACGGCGTTGGCCGCCGCCAAGCTGGTCGAGCTATTGGGGGCGCGGGTGAACGCGCTCGCCTTCGTGGTGGAGCTGGTTGACCTGGGCGGACGGAAGCGGCTGCAGGACTACGAAGTGTTCTCGCTGATACGCTACGAGTGAAGGGGCACGGGGAAGAGGCCGGCGCGAGCTGCCTCAATCGCCTTGACAGCACCCATAGCAGACAGCTACCATCGAGGCGCAATCGAACAGGGCAGCACTCTTATCCAGAGCGGTGGAGGGAACGGCCCGACGAAGCCCGGCAACCGACTGGGATCCAGTCCCGTACGGTGCCAACTCCGACCCCTGCCCGAGGCGGGGGGAAGATGAGAGTGGAGTTACCAGACTTCTCCACCGTGCGAGAAGTTTTTGCTGTCTGGAACTGAGAACGGCTTGATCCCTATCGAACGGCTGCCGGACGGCCGCGTACGGCTAATAGACCAGACGAAGCTCCCCCACGATGAGACCTACCTGGAGACCTCCGATTATCGTGACTTGGTGAGGGCGATCAGCCAGATGAAGGTGCGCGGAGCGCCCCTCATAGGCATCACCGCCGCCTACGCGCTGGCCCTCGCCTCCCGCGAGACGAGCGCAACCGATAGGGACAAGCTCATGTCGCGGCTGCGTACGGCGGCCGAGGAGCTGCGCGCTACCCGACCGACGGCGGTGAACCTGGCCTGGGCGCTGGAGCGTGCGCTTCGGGTCGCCGAGGGCGCCGCCGACCCTCAGAGTGCCATCGACGCCCTGGAGGCCGAGGCCCGCCGCATTCATGAGGAGGACGTCGCGGCCTGCCACGCCATCGGAGCCAACGGCGCCTCCCTTCTGGACGCGGAAACCACCCTTCTCACCCACTGCAACACCGGCTCCCTGGCCACCGGCGGCTATGGCACCGCCCTGGGCGTGGTACGCGCGGCCTGGGAGCAGGGCAAGCTGGAGCGCGTATACGTTACGGAGACGCGACCCCTGCTTCAGGGAGCGCGTCTGACCGCCTGGGAGCTCCAGCGAGAAGGTATCCCCTTCACCCTGGTGGTGGACAGCGCCGCCGGATCGCTCCTGCGGCGCGGCCTGGTGCGGGCCGTGGTGGTAGGGGCAGACCGCATCGCCGCCAACGGCGACGTGGCGAACAAGATCGGGACATACTCGCTGGCGGTGCTGGCCGGGGAGAACGGCGTCCCCTTCTATGCGGCAGCGCCCACCAGCACCATCGACCCGAACACGCCCAGCGGCGACGATATCCCCATCGAAGAGCGCGCCCCGGCAGAGGTCACTGCCCTGGTGGGAGCGGGCACGACAGCGGCCAACCCGGCCTTCGACGTGACGCCCTCCGGCTACGTGAGCGCGATCATCACCGAGAACGGCGTGGCCGGCCCGCCCTATGAGGCGTCCCTGGCAGGGCTACTGAGGGAGGAGGCGCCCTCCCGTGGCTGAGGCGAGGGTAGGCGTCATCGGCGGCAGCGGCTTCTACCAGATGGACGGCCTCACTGACGCCGATGAACTGCACGTCGATACGCCCTACGGCGAGCCCAGCAGCGCCATCGTCTTGGGAACGCTGGAAGGTGAGCGCATCGCCTTCCTGTCCAGGCACGGGCCCGGCCACCGCATCCTGCCTCAGGAGCTACCGGACAGGGCCAACATCTACGCTATGAAGACCCTGGGCGTGGAGACCATCGTCGGCGTGAGCGCGGTGGGCAGCCTGCGAGAGGAGATCAAGCCCCTGCACCTGCTGGTGCCGGATCAGATCATCGACCGCACGCGGGGACGGCCTTCGACCTTCTTCGGCGAGGGGCTTGTAGCCCACATCAGCTTCGCTGACCCGTTCTGCCCGGAGCTGCGGCCGGCGCTGATCGCCTCGGCGCGAGAGGCAGGAGCGATGGCCCACAGCGGCGGCACTTACGTGGCGGTCGAGGGGCCGGCCTTCTCCACACGGGCCGAATCGAACCTCTACCGCACCTGGGGCGCGGACGTCATCGGCATGACGGCGCTGCCGGAGGCTAAGCTGGCCCGCGAGGCCGAGATATGCTACGCCATTCTGGCCTGCACGACAGACTACGACTGCTGGCACGACGACGAGGCGGATGTCACGGCGGACCTGATCCTGGCCAACCTCCAAAAGAACATTGCGGTATCGCGGGAGGCCGTGCGGCTGTTCCTTCGCCACCTGCCATCTGAGCGAAACTGCGGCTGCCGGAGCGCGCTGGCGAACGCCCTGGTTACCCCTCTCGATCTCGTCCCCCCAGCCACGCTAGCGAGGCTGGAGCCACTGATAGCAAAGTACGTAACGGCGGCAGGGAAGGCCCGCTGATGGTCGATACCGCCCTCCCCAACGACCGGCAAGCGGCCAGCGCTGAATACAGCGTCGAGCGGTTGGCCAGCCCCGAGGCCATTCGCCCCCTGCTGGCCCCCGAGGGCGCCTACGCCGCCTACGCCCTCGCCCAGTTGGCGCCGCCGTTTCTCGCCCAGAGTGAGTGGTGGTCGGCAAGCGGCCCTGCCGGCCGCGCCCTCGTCCTCCACTCGCGGGGAGGCCTGGGCCGCGCCATGGTCACTCTGGGCGACGCAACAGCGCTCGATGTCGTCCTGAGACTCCACCCGGGACCGCGGTTCTCGTTCGCCAGCTTTCGGCCGGAGCACAGGGAGGTGCTGCAGCGCCACTTCATTCTCATCCGCAACGAGCCGATGGTGCGTATGTCCATCACCAAGGAGACGTTCAGACCTGTGGCGGGAGAAACGTCACGGCTGCTTGGACGAGACATCGGCCGCATCAACCGGCTGTACGCAGCCGAGGGAGGCCCGGCCTCCTACACCTCGCGTCACGTAGGTCAGGGCGTATACTACGGGATCATCGCAAACGGGAAGCTGGTCAGTATCGCGGGGACGCACGTGAATTCTCCCGGGGAGCGTATAGCGGTGGTAGGAAACGTGTTCACTCATCCCCTCCACCGCAGCGGCGGCCTGGCCACCATCGCTACCAGCGCCGTGACCCACGCTCTGTTGGAGCGCTGCGACCTCGTCGCTCTGACCGTGGAGGTCAGCAACGTCTCAGCCCTTGCGGTCTACGACAAGCTGGGATACCGTCAAGAGTGCACCCTGTATGAGACGCCGGCGGTCCGCAAGGACGCGCTGGGGCTGGTCAGCGGCCTGCGCCGTCTGGCCGCCGGCTGGCGCGGCCGCCACCAGGGCAAGGAGATAGTATTTCGATGAGACCAGCGGCCAAGGTAATAGACGCATGACCTTCTCGATAGTCGCCCGTTGTCCGCGAACGGGGATGCTGGGTGTCGCCACCTCCAGCAAGGCGCTGGCGGCGGGAGGCATGGTGCCCTACTGCCGCGCCGGCCTGGGCGCCATCGCCAGCCAATCGTTCGTCAACCCCTACCTGGGGATCGAAGGCCTAACCCTGCTGGAGCAGGGGCTGGCATCCGCGCGCGCCCTGGAACGGCTGGTCGAGAGCGACCGCGGCCGCGATCTCCGTCAGGTGGCGATCATCGATCGCGATGGGCACACGACGGCCTACACCGGCGACAAGTGTATCCCCTGGGCGGGTGCGCTGGAGGGCCGGGGCCACGTCTGCCTCGGCAACATTCTGGTGGGCGAGGACGTGACCAAGGCGATGGCCCACGCCTTCGAGACCAGCGATGATGAACCCCTTCCGGAGCGGCTCCTTAGGGCCCTGGAGGCCGGTCAAGAGGCAGGCGGCGACCGCCGCGGCCGCCAATCGGCCGGCATCCATGTCGTCCATACGGAGGAGTACCCTTACTGCGACCTGCGCGTGGACGATCACCCGGACCCGATACCGGAGCTACGCCGCGTATTCGAGGTGTTCCAGCGAGAAGAGGAGCCGTTCCTGTCGATGACTCCTCGCAAGGATGATTACACGCCGGACTGGGAAGCAGCCATTCGGATGCGCGAGATGTTGGAGTCGTCGCTGGAGGAAGAGGCGACGGCCACGAGGGAGCGATAATGACCAAACCTACGGTAGAGTTCGACGTCAAGGACCTGGCCCTGGCCGAAGACGGCAACAAGCGTATAGAGTGGGCGGCGCGGGAGATGCCCGTCATCAATCACATCCGCGAACGCTTCGCCAAGGAGCGGCCGCTGGCCGGGTTGCGGATATCGGCCTGCCTGCACGTGACCACGGAGACGGCGAATCTGATGCTGGCCCTGCGTGATGGCGGCGCCGAACTGGCCCTCTGCGCCAGCAACCCCCTTTCCACGCAGGACGATGTCGCGGCTGCTCTGGTGGCGATTCACGGCATCCCTGTCCATTCCGTCCACGGCGAAGAAGACGAGGCGTACTACCGGCACATCCACGCCGTCCTGGACCAGAAGCCCCAGATCACACTGGACGACGGCGCTGACCTTGTGGCCACGCTGCACAAGGAGCGCCGCGACCTGCTGGAGGGCGTCATCGCCGGCACGGAGGAGACGACAACGGGTGTCACACGTCTGCGCGCAATGGCCACAGACGGCGCTCTCGCCTATCCGATCATGGGCGTAAACGATGCCGACACCAAGCACCTGTTCGACAACCGTTACGGCACCGGCCAGAGCACCCTGGACGGCATTACCCGCGCCACCAACGTCCTATGGGCGGGCAAGAACGTTGTGGTCTGCGGATACGGCTGGTGCGGGCGTGGCGTGGCGATGCGGGCGCGCGGCCTGGGCGCCAAGGTGATCGTCACGGAGGTCCAGCCGGTGCGAGCGCTGGAGGCCGCCATGGACGGCTGCCGGGTTATGTCGCTGGCCGAGGCCGCGCCCATCGGCGACATCTTCATCACCCTCACCGGCGACGTCAACGTCATCGATCAGCACCACTTCCAGGCGATGAAGGACGGCGCCATCCTCGCTAACTCCGGTCACTTCAACGTGGAGCTGAACATCAAGGGGCTGGAAGAGATGAGCGAGACCAAGCGCCGTATACGCGAGCACGTCGAGGAGTACCGGTTGATGAACGGCAACCGCCTCTACCTGCTGGGCGAGGGCCGTCTCATCAACCTGACGGCGGCTGAGGGCCACCCGGCGAGTGTCATGGACATGTCCTTCGCCAATCAGGCGCTCTGCGTGGAGTACCTGGCCACACGGCCCCAACGGTTGCCGGTCGATGTCTACCCAGTGCCGGCTGAGATCGACCTAGAAGTGGCACGGCTGAAGCTCGCTTCCATGGGCATTACGATTGACGAACTGACTGACGAACAGCGCCAGTACCTCTCCTCATGGGAGGCGGGGACGTAGGCAAGGAGGAAAGCACGATGACGATGACGTTCATGAGCTCACCGTCTCTGTACATGACCTCGGAGTCTGTCACGGAGGGCCACCCTGACAAGCTCTGTGACCAGATTGCGGACGCCATCCTGGACGAGATCCTCGCCCACGACCCCACGGCTCACGTGGCCTGCGAGGTGACGACCACTACGGGCCTCGTGGTCATCCTGGGCGAAATCTCCACAGCCCATCACGTGGATTACACGAGCATTGCACGCCAGGTCATACGCGACGTCGGCTACACGAAGCCGGAGTACGGATTCGAGGGTGATAGCTGCGGCGTCATCGTCTCCATCAAAGAGCAATCACGGGAGATATCGGCTGCCGTCGGGACCGATGAGGGCGCCGGCGACCAGGGGATAATGATGGGCTTCGCCTGCACGGAGACTGCGGAGTTGATGCCGTTGCCCATAGAGCTGGCCCATCGCCTCTGCTTCCGGCTGGCCGAATGCCGGAAACAAAGGATCCTCCCCTACCTGCGGCCGGACGGCAAGTCGCAGGTGACCGTGGAGTACTCCTACGGCGTGCCCAAGCGGGTGCAGGCGGCGGTCATCGCCGCACAGCATGACCCCGACGTGGACGGCAAGCAGCTCTGGGACGAAGTGACGAAACAGGTCATCCGCCCCGTGCTAGGCGATTGGCTGGACGACCGTACGGACATCCACGTCAACAGCAGCGGCTCCTTCATCCTGGGCGGGCCGGCAGCGGACTCCGGGCTCTCCGGCCGCAAGAACATCGTCGATACGTATGGGGGCATAGGCCGCCACGGCGGCGGCTCCTACTCCGGCAAGGACCCCTCCAAGGTTGACCGCTCGGCCTCCTACGCCGCCCGCTACGTAGCCAAGAACCTGGTAGCGGCCGGTCTGGCGGACCGCGTGGAGGTGGAGCTGTCCTACGCCATCGGCCACCCTCAGCCCCTGGGAGTCTCCATCGAGACGTTTGGCACTCACAAGTTCGACCACGGCGGCATCGACAAGCTGGTCAAGGAGCACTTCGACCTCAGTCCCCAGGCGTTCATCCGCGACCTAGACCTGCG
>CAJXNA010000077.1 GCA_913056415.1 uncultured Chloroflexota bacterium
GCCACCGGTCCCAAAGTCCTGGCCGATGCCACGGCGGCCGGCATCGAAGTGAAATACGAATTCCCGGCCCGCGGCAACATGCCCCCGGTCACCATGAACTCCACGATGCCGTAGCCGGTCTCGCCGTTCATCTGAAACCGGCAATGCTGGTCGAAGCCGAAGGCGTTAGCGTCAGCCGCGGCCAGGGCCTCGCCGTCGGCGTCGGACCAAGCGTTAGGAGCGCGGGCCAGGAAGATCGTACCGATCTCGTCCGCCTCCAGCGACAGCCGCTCCCCGTCCGCCGTCGTGAGGATGAACCGGCTCGCTTTGGGCCGCTTGCTGCCCGGCCACAGCTCAAGCTCGTGCTCGATGCCGGTCACTGACCGCGCCTCCCCCTCCTCCGGTATAATGCCGCCGTCGCAGTGGATCACTTCACCCTCGGGAGTCTCCCACAGCCAAGCGGAGACGCAGAAGTTCGAGAACTGGGCGGAGATCCAGTACCAGACCGGCACGTTCGCCATATCGCGTACGCCCCAGGAGCGGTCGCGCATGCCCAGAAGGCCGGTGAACGTCTCGCCGTCCACGGTGAACGAGCCTTCGTAGAGTCCGGCCTGCGTGTAGTGCATCTGGTTGACGACCAACTTATCGCCGTCCTGCCAGCGGATGGGGCTGAAGGTGTAGAGTGGACAGCGGGCGCGGAACACCAGCGAGCCGCTAATACCGTTCGCCTCGTCAGCGATCTCCAGACGCCAAGCCTTGAAGGGCTCCTCGATGGAGTAGGAGAGGCTGCCGGCCTGCATCTCCTCTCGGTTAGCTTCGATGGAGCGGACGTTGAGGTAGGCGTAATGCTGCCCGTTGTGGACGACGAACAGGTAGGCCTGCACCATCCCCTGCGGGCCGAACGCCTCGCGATTGGGGAAGACGCCCAGGCCGGTTATAGCCGCGAACTTGCCTTCCTGGTCGTGGATGTTGAAGTAGAAGCGGTCCTGCCACTCCGGATGATCCGACACAACCTGGGCCAGCGGCAACTCCGTCTGGTGAACGAGATATTCGTCGGCCTTGCCGATCAACGCTTCTTCCTTTCCGGTGGCCCGCTCAGTGCTGGTGGCTGAAGGTTACCCGCAGGGTACCGCCATCGAAGGCGGACGAGACGCCGTTCAGGCCCCGAACCTCAGCCGGTAAGTCAAACGTGCGGCTGCGCTCGCCCACGTAGACGATAAGCGCATCATCGAGGCGCTCGATAGCCAGCTCCTCGCGCTCGACGAAGGGAAGCGCGAGGCTCAAGACATAGTCACCGTCGCGGTGAGAGAACGCCTGAGCCAGCCTCACGTGGAGGACGGCGGCAGGGTCCGCCTCGCCATACGCCAGCCCGGCCAGCGCGACAAGCGCCTGGAGGCCCTCCACGTCACGCGGCTGCAAGGGGACCGGAAGGACCGGCAGAGGCTCCAGCGACTCGCGAACGTATTTCAGATTCGTTTGCTGATCATCGCGCCGGGGCTTAGCCCAGGGCCCGGCGTCCTCCGGCAGTAGCCGGTTGCAGAAGGCGGCGTCCAGCGGATAAGCGAACAGGCTGAGGGCGGTCACGGCCCGCTGAACATCCGTTAAAGCACCCTTCTCCGCGGTAAGCACGAGGCGCACGGACGACGCCTCAGGGTCGCCCAGTGTCTGGCGGAGGCGGGAGAGGCGAAGGAGAAGGTCGCGGCCGGCCTCGTAGACGTCCTCGCCGCTGGCAGCGTAGCCGCTGATAGCCTTCAGGAAGGGCTCCAGCACCGTGGGCTGGCGCTCCGGGAACATCCGCTCCAGGGCGCGGGCGGCGGCGTCCAGCGCCGCCAGGAGGTCCAGAGTATGCCGAACTGCCGGACAGTCTACGACGACAGCGTCGAAGTCGCCGCTTTCGATATGCTCCTCAAGGGTGAGAAGCCGGGCCAGGTCGGCGAAGCCGGCGAAGGCGGCAATGTCATCAGCCACGGTCTCATCCATGTCGCGCCAGACAAACAGGTCGCGCAGCCAGGTGAGGACGGGGCCGGGCGCGTCGTGGCGGCCGGGCGTTGCTTCCAGCGCCCAGAGGTCAGCCGCCAGCGGCTCCGGCCGCTCACCCAGGGCGCAGCCGAAGGCAGAGGCGAGGCCGGGCCCGAGGCCGAAGGCGAGCGTCTTGCGGCCGTTCTCAGCGATGGCAGCGGCGGTGGCGGCGGCCAGCGTGCTGACGCCGGCGCCGCCCCTGCCGGTGAAGACGATAATTCGCACGCGCTATCTCCCGTATATGGCGACGGGGAGATGATAGCACACGGAAAGCGCGACCGTTTGACGCCCCCGCGCCCCTGCCCTAGAATCGTTCCTGCAATGCCTGTCGAGAGCGAAACCGTCCCCGTAGGCTCACAGGCGCCGGACTTCACCCTAACCTCCATCCAGGGCGAACAGGTTAAGCTGTCCGACTACCGTGGCCGCAACGTCGTGCTTATCTTCCTGCGGGGGTTCGGGTGACCGTTCTGCCGCCGGCACCTCTCGCAGTTGCGAGACAGCATCGCGGAGTTCGAGAAGCGAGACGCCCAGCTGCTCGCCATCGCCCCGGACAGCCTTGAGCACGCCCAGACCTACTTCGAGCGCAACGAGATACCTTTCCCCTGCCTGGCCGATCCGGATCAAGAGGTCTACCGCCAGTACGACGTCAAGAGCGCGCTGGTCTCGCTGGGGCAGCGGCCCGGGCTGTTCATCGTGGACGGGGAGGGCGTGGTACGCTACGCCTACCTGGGCTGGCAGCAGTGGGAGATCCCGTCCGTGGAGGAGACGCTGCGGCAGTTGGACGGCCTGAGCTGAGATGGGCCAACTGACTCATACTGACAGGTTGCCGCTGTCCGAATCAGGAGGGAAAAGATGAACCGCTTGTTTTCGATGGTTCTGCCTGAGCTTCCGATCGGGAGGCCGCACACCGCCGTGCTGGAGCTGTACGGCCCGCTGGGCCCGGTGATCCGCGGCCCCGAGTACGTGCGCACGATATCGGCGCTGGCCCAGGACACGCGCGTACGCTCGGTGGTGCTGGACATCGACTCGCCGGGGGGCTCAGCGCCGGTCGCCGACTTGATATACCGGTCGCTGCGACACCTCTCGTCACGCAAGCCCACGGTGGCGTTCATCCGCGGCGCGGGACTCTCCGGCGGCTATCTCATCGCCTGCGGCGCGTCGAAGGTGGTGGCGCTGCCGACGGCGCTGGTCGGCTCCATCGGCGTGATCCTGATCCGGCCGGTGGTGCAGGAGCTGCTGGACCGCGTGGGCGTGAAGATGGTAATCACCAAGGAGGGCCGCCTGAAGGACATGTTCCAGCCCTTCCGAGAGCCGACAGACGAGGAGCAAGAGAAGGTGCAGGCGCTGACCGGGGAGATCTACCAGTGGTTCGTGGACACGGTGGCGATCTCGCGCGGGCTGGACCCGAAAGTGGTGCGGGGATACGCCACGGGAGAGATGTTCTCAGCACCGAAGGCGAAGGAGATGGGGCTTATCGACGAGCTTGGGGACTGGGAGACGGCGCTGGATATGGCCAGCGAGCTGGGCCGGATACCACGGCGCCTCCAGTACGTCCGGCCGCGCCGGCCGCTGCTGGAGCGGCTGCTGGCGCGCGGCGGCGCCGCGATGGCGGGGGCAGTGGCGGCAGAGCTGGAGTCCCGCCTATCGCCGCGGCTGGAGCTGCGGTAGCTTCCGGGGTGCTAAGATGGCGAGCACCCTTGCCTAGCTGGGTAGCCGGTAAGTAAGCGCGATCGAAGGAGAGGAACAGATATGGATGTTCTGTCGCCGGCACCACGATTTGCTCGGACGCTCTATGCCAACGGAGTGTTGTTCGCGATGCTGGGTATTCTACTGGCGTTGGTCGGCTTAGTCGTCGGACTTGCTGGTGACTTCTGGTGGCTGCTTTGGGCCGGGCTCGCAGTGTCTGCCGTGGGCATATTGCTGTGGCTTATTGGGAGCGTAGCCATCGCGCCAATCTTCGGTGTGTTGTTCACCATGCTGGGAGTTGTGGTGGGCTTGGTCGGGCTGCTTATTGGAATGACGAGCGATTTCTGGTGGCTGCTGTGGATCGGAATCGGTCTATTCTTGACAGGCGCATTAACGACGTTCTGTGTCCGCTTCTTCGTATCGGCCTGAGATGGCGGTTGACGTATGGACCGCACCGTTACGCAGTCGGGGTAAAGGGCCGTGAGGGCGATATATCAGTAAAGCCGTCGAGTTGATCACCGCGCTTAAGGAGCTGGAGGAAGGGAAAAGGTGAGGCAAAGATGGCAACCGACCTAGAGAGGTACATGCTTCTACCGTACGCAGTCGAGGTGGTGCCCGACGCTACAACCGATGGCGGTGTCTGCTATCTTGCGTCGCATCCTGAGCTTCCCGGTTGTATGGCGCACGGCGATACCACTGATGAAGCTCTCCAGAACCTAGAAGACGCCAGGCGTCTCTACCTGACCACGCTCCTGAATAGAGGGCTGGAAGTGCCAGAGCCGATGTCCACCACGGCAGCAACACACATGCACCGGCAAGAAATCATCTGGACCCCCCAAGAGCCGAGTTATCCAAGGCCGGAACCAGAATCTCCACTAAAGCCAGTTAAGGCAGGCACCTAAAACTCTGTTCTACCGCCGCAGTGCCCAGATGAGGCCGGCGGTGCCCAGCGCCGCCGCTGAAATGAGGCCCAACCGCTGCCAGAAGCCCGGCTGGATAATGACCGCCTCTGAGGCGATGGACCGCACCTCTTCGGCGGACAGCTCCCCCGCAACCACCTGCTCCGCATACTCCAGGCAGCCCTGCACCATCGTCTCGCGGATGGCGTGGCCCAGCTCGGCGGAGGCGGCCGAGGGGTCGCCCTGGTAGGTGACGGGCTCGCCGCCGTAGCCGTAGCGGGCGTTCAGCAGCCAGCCGACGCCACCGGCCAGGCTGCTGGATATCTCCTGAAACCGCTCCGACCGTCGTCCGAACAGAGGCGCCACCGCCTTCCCCACAAAGGCCAGCGGCTTGAAGGGCGGCGGCCCCATCTGCTCCAGCTCGCGGTACGTCCCGTCCACCTGCTGCGGGCGCTCCGCCAGGGCGAAGGACGTCTCCATCGTGCCCGCGTGCTCGCCGTGGAGCAGGCCCTGCCGCTCCTTTTCGGTCAGCGGACGGCCCAGGTGCGATTCGAGTTGGTCGTGCCGGCCGCCGGTCACGATGCCGTAGAGCACCGCGATGGAGGGAGAGAGCATCTGGATGCCGTGACGGCGGCTGACGCTGCGGCAGGCAGCCTCCAGGGCGGCGGCGTGACGGGGGCCGCCGTGTCCGTTGGTGACGACGGCGTAGCCGAAGCCGGCCTGGGCCAGAGAGGCGCCGTGCGCCAGGAGGGCACGGTAGATGGTCTGCTGGGTGCCATCGACGGAACCCGGTAGGGGTAGCTCATCGGTCCCCAGGGGGATGTGTGGGTAGAGGACGACCGTCCAGTCAGGATGGGCCTCCGCAAAGCGCCGAGCGGTCTCCTCAGCCATCCAGCGGGCCATGAACATGTCCATACCCAGCGGCAGGTGCGGGCCATGAACCTCGAGGGCGCTGGCGGAGAGAAACGCTATGGAACGGTCCCTGTTCAACCGCTGGACGTCAGGGTAGGTGATCTCCTGGGCCTGAAGTAGGGGCACAGCAGACCTCCTTTCGGGAACACGGCGTCGCCTCCCCTGCCAGCGTGCAGACAGGGATCAGGCGAACTTCGTATCGATCTTGGCCGAGGAGTCGAAGAAGTGCTGGAAGGACTGGTTGAAGCGATAGAAGGCGTCGCGCCGGTAGCCGTCGTTGGAGCGGGCGAAGCCTTCCGGGTCCTCAAGATCGATGGTGTTGAGGGTGTGGTTGAGGTCAGCCTTACCGTTCTCCCCAATGTTCTTGATCATCTCCTGCCAGCGAGCATCGGGCATCTCCAGCCAGAAGTCGGAGTCTTCAGCCTCGGTCTCAGAGACCACCTTGGCCTCCAGCACCTCGAACGCCTCGAAGGTGATAAGGAAATACTTCTTGGCGTCAGGCAGTTTGACGCCGACGACGGCGTCACAGGTGCCGATATGCTTGTACGCGTCGTCGACATTGATGATGTCGCGCAGGGCGTTGAACCATTCGATGGAGGGGAAGGTGGCCTTTACTTTCGTCTCCTGGGTCATCACGAACTCCTTCTATTACAGGTACAACCTGCCCTAGGCCGCCGCCTGGGCCACGGTGGGCTCCTCAAGGTACTTCTTCAGCAGCGGGTGCAGGCGATCGCGGCGCTCCGGCAGTCCGGCGGCGGCCAGCCGAGCCACGTAGCCTCTCACCCAGCGCCGCTTGAAGTATTCCAGCTTGCGGACGCCGTCCAATATCTGCTCCTTAGAGACGCCGCCGCCGAGGAGGATGATGAGCGCCTCACGCCGGGGCGTGTCCTGCTCCTCGTCGTAGGTCATGACCGCCTCGGCCTTGTTGAGGTAGGCGTGTACCTCCGCGCGCTTATCCAGCTTGCGCAGGAGGAACTGCTTGAGATGCTGGACGCCGTAAGCCATCTGACGGGAGACGTCCTGCATGCAGAGGCGGAAGATCAAGGACTCGGCCTCGTTGTGAGCAACGTACTCGCCGACCTGGTACATGCCGATGAGGAAGCTGTTGGAGAGGATATGCAGGACGGCGGAGGCCTCAGTCCAGACGCGGGTGTCTATGATGGCGCGATGGAAGTAGCCGGGGCTCTGGATGCCCATGCCGCCGCCGTTGGAGAGGGCGCGCTTACGGAAGACCTCAAACTGGCGGGCGGCGTCGAACTCCGCGGTGGAGAGGTAGAGCTTCACTTCGTGATAGCCGTAGGACATCTCTGGTAGCCATTTGCCGACGATGTCGCCGGCCAGGAGCCCCTTCTCGCAGAAGTAGGTGCAGAGCTGGCACATCGCCCGCTCAATCTCGTCGGGCAGGGGCTCCATGCTGTCCCAGGGTATGTCGGTGGCAGGCCGCCAGCGGCGCTGGACCGCCTCTTCGTAGAGGTCAGCGGCGTTGTCAGCCCAGAGCTCCGCCTTCTCGTAGATGGAGTAGCCCATCGCGGGGATGCCGGGGATGGGATGGGCGCCGCGCGGCATCTCCGTCTGGTAGGGCCACTTGTCGGGGACATCACCGTAGCTGCCGATGTTGAGGGCGCTGACGGTGAGCCCCTTCTTACCGGGGCGAGCGCGAATGCCCCACTCAGTGGGGACGTGCATCCAGCTCAAGTCCAGCACCTGCTCGCCTCTAGCGGCAGCATCGCGCATGCGCTCCTGCTGGGCGATGAAGCGCTCCGCCTGGTCGGGGCGGATGCCGGCCTCCATCTGCGTAATCAGCATCTCGGCCTGCGCGCCAAGGACGAGGGCGCGCTTGATCAGCTCCTCCGGCCAGCCGTTCTTGGCCGCCGCTTTCGCCAACTCTTCGGGGATAGTGATCTCGCCGCCGGCGCGGATACGCTCCTGCTCGGCGATGAACTTCTCCGCCTGCTCGGCGTCGGCGCCGGGCGTCTGGATCTGCTGCTTGACGGCCTCCGCGGGAAAGCCCAACGCCAGGGCGCGGCGCATCAGGTCCAGAGGGATGCCTTTTTCGTTGGCTACTTGCGCCAAGTCTTCGGGAACTTCAGGTGACTCGTCAGCCATGGTTCCTCCTTTTGGGGGCGATGGCGCCACGGTTAAACCGGGCGCCTTTGCCATTTAGCCATACTAAATGGCCATCGTCAAGAGTATCTTAGCGAGCGCTAAAGTAGCTGTGAGCCTTCGATGTGCAATCGCCCGACCTTCGCCCAGCTTTGGCAGCGCTGAGAGCTAGTTCCTGGGCGGGTCCAGGAAGGCGCGGAACATCGGGTTCATGCGGTCGCGCCGCTCGCCCAGGCCGGCCACCTCCAGACGGTGCATGTACTCGTTGATCTGGCGCTTGCGAATGGCCATGAGCTTCTGGAACCCTTCGTCCACGTTCTTGAGGCCGCCGCCGGCGAGGACGATGATCGCCTCGTCAAAGTAGGGCATGGCGGCGGAGACGTTGATGAGATCCATAGAGAGGGGGCCCTCCACCTGGTCCAGGTAGTGGTGTATCTCCTCGCGACGCCAGGGCTCGGTCTCCAGGACGTACTTGAGGTGCATGATGCCGAAGCCCAGGTGGCGGGACTCATCCTGGTAGCAGAGGCGGAAGATGCGCTTCTCAGCCTCGTTGTAGGAGAGGTACTCGCCCATGCGGAACAGGCTCTGGACGAGCCCCTCGAGGAAGATGTGCATGATGGCGGACATCTCGGTGAAGTCCTTGGCGTCCAGGATGATGCGCAGGGAAGGCCCTGACTGACCCTCGGAGAGGAGCCCGCCGCCGTTCACCAGGGCGCGCTTGCGGAACACGTCCAGGTGCCGCGCCTCGTCCA
>CAJXNA010000078.1 GCA_913056415.1 uncultured Chloroflexota bacterium
TCGAATCGGCCCAGGCTATGGGCGTGCCGCTAGGCGTCGGCAATGGGCTCAACTGCTCGCTGTAGTAGGTCGGCGATGGTGTAGCTGCGTTTGTGGATGCCGCCTAGGCTGTTGTAGTCCCAAGCGTGCCCGCCACCGCCCGATCCAAGCATGACGATAGCTTCTCGGATTGCTGTGACTAGGTTGTCGCCAGGTTCGAGCAGCGTGCAATCCTCGTAGTGCTCGCCGCACGGGTCCACTCGTCCGCAACCTTGGCATACGTCCTTACGCTTGCCCATCGCATCCCCCCTAGCGCGGATACGGCGCCGCGCTCGCCACTCGGGTGCTAGCGTCGGCCGAATGGCTGATCTTGAAGCCCGGCACGCAGCAGCTCGTTCGCGCGCCGACGCAACACTGCGGCCAAGACCTCGGCCTCGTTTGCGGCCTTGACCGGATCGCGCTCCAGGGCCTCGGTCAGTGCTCTCGAGAGCCAGTACGGTGTGCTTAGGGTCGTGAAGTACCTCGATGCTGGCCGGTGTGTCCATCAACTCACCCCTACCGTCAGGATGAGAGCACCGTAACAGGTGCTAGCACAGATGGCAAGCGTCTGCTGTGCACTAGGCTGCTATGGGACAGTCCTTCCTCCGTGGAAGGACGGGCGATGGGCTGGCCGTCTCAAGCGCACCCACGGTGGAGGCCGCGCCAGCGCCCAGAACACGCTTTCAAGCCTTACGTCAGCGCATGCTCCAGCCTTGGGGCATCACCGGCGCTTCCCGCGCCCGCGCCCCCGACCCTTCCGTGGGGGGGGCGGCGTGAGCCTGTTACTATCATGCCGATCGAGCGGTGGCGGAAGGAGCGTGATGAAGCCGACGTGTAAGTTCTGCGGAGCGCACCACGATGCGCTAGAGCCGCATCCAGCGGAGGCGGTGCGTGCGGCGCTGGCGAAGCTGCGGGAGACGGAACCTCCGATGAGCGAGTTCGCGGTGGGCAGGCGGACGTTCGCGGAGGTGCGGGAGCACGTGGCGAGCGTAACGAGACCTGAGCCTGTCACGGTACATCCGGAGCCGGACCGCGTAACGGAAATCCGTCCGGCCGTAACGGAAAGTCGGGATGTAACGGAAATCCCAGTTGAGGTAACGGAAAAGCGGAGAGGGCGTCCGCGGAAGATAGGAGCGCTCACGAACGCTGAACGGCAGCGGGCGTACCGGGAGCGCCGCGCTGGCTCCTAGGCTGCGGATTCAGGCCAACCTCTGCTCACCGGCGTGGCGGTATCGGGCCTCGCTCCGTGAGCAGCGACGTGGGGGTGCTCCGTGGGGTGCCTGCTCCCTGCGCGAGGGGGGGGTGGGGTCTTATTACGGTACTAGTATATTTATGGACTTCGCCCCGTGGCAGCGGGACCCCGAAAAGGCTTCGGGAACTGTGCCTGGATGTCCTTCCGTCGAGGGAGGATGGCGGTATCCTGCGCCGGCACGTGATGCGTGGTATTTGATGCTGCGGCACGTGGACGATAGCCAGCATGAGCCATCGGGCCAGACTACGAGTTCTGCTGCTACGCCTGCACCCCTACCTTTATAGGGGAGCGCGTGACCCGGCCCTAGGCACCGGTGCTATGATGCAAGCGCAAGGGGGGGCTGCTGTGACGCGAGCAGAACAGACGGTGCGGACGCATCGACGCGTGATGTCCGAAGATATAGCGATTCCTGCCTGGCGCCACCCGGAGTCGTGCCTTCCGCATCAGGTTCAGTGGTGGACGGACGAGCCCACGCCAGACGAAGTGCTCGGCAAAACGACTGGTTGTCCCTGCTGTAATGGCCGACTCCCACTCTGGCTACTGCTCTCCGTCGAACCCGAAACGCGAGGCTGGTGAAGCCATGACGAAGCTAGTTCTCGTGAAGGTAGTTGCGGATCGGGACGCGCTGGGAATGTGGCTGCCGTGGTACTGGGGCTTCGCCTACCGCGATTACGATTGGCGGATGGTCCATTTCGCCATCGTGCCGCTCAACTGGATCATCGGCCTCTGGGTACGGTGGGTGCAGCCGTTCCTGCAACGTGGCTACCGAGACCGCCAGATAGAAGCTGCCATAGACCGAGCATCCCACGACGCTTACCTCAACGGCTATCGAGAAGGCGAGCGCGCCGGTGCGGACCGCGTGGAGGCTGGTGTCCAAGCCAAAATCCGCGCTTTCATCGAAGAGCAGACAGCGAAGAGGAACATATGACGACACAGGCACCGGAGACGCTGGAGGCGTGATGCAGCTTGGTATCCACAGGGTGCCGCAGACCTCGGCTACCACGTCTCACGAGCAAAGGTGAACGGCGAGTATCGGACGCTGTACTCCTGGCCTGACGACGTTGTGCGGAGCCAGATTGCCTATGGGCCTACGGCTCATGAGTCTGCGTGCCGCGCCGCCCGCAAGGCGCGGTTCGTCTGGTGATCGTCTGGAACATGAGCAGCGAGTGGGGCCTTCCGGTGCGCTGCCACAATCGAATCCCGACGACGCATGTCATGGCTCGGGTTGCTTCAAACCGCATCGGCAAGGAGGGCCCGTGGGGCGAAATCCGCTGGTACGGGACGGCTGTTGCAAAGGAAGATGCGTACGCGGAGGAGGTAGATAGCTTTGGCGACTAACCACCGGAGACGAACACCGGCGGGCTGGGCACTCGCGATGCCCTATGCCCCCTGGCGCTGGGAGACGGCATCGTGAGCCTGAGCCTCAATAGTGATGCGCCGAACATGGGGGCTGTGACTGAGCAGGAAGTTGCGGGCTTCGCGCAGATGGTCGCCGGCGAACTTGATTGCGAGTGGGAGTGGACGACTGGGGGATGCATCTACATCGCCCCGATCATGTACATTGACCGTAGAGTCATCGGAGGATACCCGTGGCAGGCCATCGAGTGCGTCATCCACGAGGCTACCCACCGTGCAATGGGGTACGGACACGGCATGAAGTTCTTCCGTACTTACGCGGGACTCTTGACTCAGTTCGCTGGGGGTGGGCGCATGATCCGCGGCCCGAAGCGGTACATCCTTCCGCCGAGGAAGGACTTCCCGCACTGGCGCTTGGTCGTGGGCAGCCTCGGCGGGTTCATGGTGTTCGCCGCGACGTGGACGTGAGCCGGATAGCGGCGTGGCTGCGATGACGAAGAAACTGCCTGAGACAGTGCGTGTGATGGGCTTCACGGTGGCCGTGTCGTCTCCTAATGAAGTGCTTGATGCGGGTTCCTCCTTTGGCTCCTCCAACTGGGACAAACAAACGATGCGGATCGCTACCGACCAGACGTTGGAGCGCCAGCAGAACTCACTGATCCACGAGCTATTACACACGGCGAGCTCGTCTGTTTTAGAGCTGTCGGAGCAACTAACGGAACGACAGGTGAAGGGTGTCGGCGTCGTGCTCCACCAGATATTCAGAGACAACCCTGCCGTCTTGGAGTTCCTGCGATGAAGCGCCGCGTGTTCCTGGGAGCCTGCCTGCGGCGGTCCTTCCGCCGAGGAAGGATTCCTCGAGGAAGACCTGTTCGGCCCCTACCGCTCGTGCCTCCAGTCCTTCCGCCGAGGAAGGACCGTCGAGGCGAAGCCCAAGGAAGCGGCATGAAAGCGGAAGCCGAGCCTGCGCGCATCACCTGCGAGCATGGTCATTTGCTCGCCGTGGTAGAATCCGACGGCACGGTGGTCGTGCGCCATAAGGACGGGTGCGAGGTTCGCATCCCGGCCCCTGAGCGCACCGTCATCGTGAAACAAACGGCTCTGTAAGCCTGTCAGCCTGGGTCATCGAGCCCCTTTGAGCCCCTACCAGGGCCTGAAAGGGGCTTTTGCTTGAAGGAAACACCACCCGCTCTCTCCGTCACCGTGACCCCCGTGCACACGAGACGCATCACACGTGCTCAGAACATGCAGCAGGCGAAACGGTACTTCCTCGGCTTCTTGCGGGAGTGCGGCGACGCCCGGATAGCGACCCACCGCATCAGCCGCAGCCCCAAGACGGTGCTCGGCTACCGCGCCCAGGACCCCGAATTCGCCGCTGCATGGGACGAGGCGCAGCGGTTCCACGACGAGATCCAGACCCACCGCTTGAAGGGCGAGACCACCAAAGCAGTGGACGTGGTCATCGACGGCCTGCACCAGACCGAAGACCGCCGTCTTGCTGTCGCGATAGCCGAGAAACGGATTGCCAAGAGTGGCATCGAGGAAGGTCCTGCACCTGAGACCCCACGTCGCAGCGGCCCCGCCGTTTCCGTCATCGTCATTATGCAGCAAGAGGCCGCCGAGGCTATCCCTGCCGAGAGCACCGTCCTGGATGACGAGCCATGACGAACCCGCTGCGTGAAGTAACGCCGGAAGGCCGCCTGAACCTCCGCTTCCACGATGGCCAGATGCGGACGTGGGATGCAACTGCCCGCTTCGTCTTCATGATGTCGGGCAGCCAATCAGGGAAGACGAGTTTCGGTCCTCATTGGCTGCACCGCGAGTGCCAGCGCGCCGCAGAAGGGCTCCATAACGAGCCACTAGGCGACTTCCTCGCCGTCACCTCCACCTACGACCAGTTCAAGTTGAAGATGCTCCCGGAGATGCTGGCCGTCTTCGTTGAGATCCTCGACATCGGCCGCTACTGGGCGGGAAGCAGGGTCCTCGAGCTCCGCGAAGGATTGGTTCCCAGCGGCAAGCTCTGGGCGGCTAAGGCTGACGACCCGATGTGGGGCCGCATCATCCTGCGCTCCGCAGAGGCCGCATCCGGCCTCGAAGCAGCGACCGCCAAGGCTGCTTGGCTCGATGAGGTCGGCCAGCCTGAATTCACGCGGGCTGCCTGGGATGCTGTCCTCCGGCGGCTTGCGCTGTATCGAGGACGGCTGCTCGGCACGACCACCATCTACAACGCGGGTTGGATGAAATCTGAAATCTACGACCGCTGGAAGGCAGGCGACAAGAATTACGATGTCATCCAGTTCGACTCGACGCTCAACCCCACCTTCTCCCGAGAGGAATTCGAGTTCCAACGGGAGCGGATGCCATCCTGGAAGTTCAACATGTTCTACCGCGGGCGCTACGACAGGCCCGCTGGCCTCGTCTACGGGAACTTCGACTCCGCCGCCTGCGTCATCGACCGCTTCCCTATCCCCGACAACTGGCTCTGGTTCGTGGGCCACGACTTCGGTGGCAGGAATCCGGCAATCCTCGCCTTCGCGCAGGACCCCGGTACGGGGCTGCTCTACGCCGCCTACGAGTACATGCCCGACGAGGTGGGCGTCTTCGACCAGGTGCAAAAGCTGAAGGCAGAGTTCAAGGGCCGAATCGTCATCAAGCGCCAGGGGGGCTCCCACCAGGAAGACGGCTGGCGTGGAGACTACACATCCAAGGGCTGGCCCATCGCCGAGCCTCCCATCACCGACGTGGCGGTCGGCATATCAAGGGTTTGGGCCTTCCACCAGCGCAACGCCATCATGGTCTTCCGCGACATGGTCCGCTACATCGACGAACTGACCTCCTACAGCTACAAGATGGGCGATGGCGACACCGTGCTGGATGAGATCGAGGACAAGAGCCGTTTCCACTTGCAGGATTGCTCTCGCGCGATCCTCTGTGGCTTCCAGGCCGATGCCTGGTCGTCCGGCGAGATCCCTAAGACCGCTCGCAGCGGGACTTTCTAGGAGACAGGGCGATGATCGACATTCAGACCGTCATCGACAAGAGCAACGAGATGAGCCCGCTCTGGATGCGCATGGACCTAGACAAGCGCCTCTACTACCTCGACAAGTACGTGATGAAGGACACCAAGGGTGCCGTCGTCAGCGACATCATCAACGTCACCCTGAACTTGCCCGCCACCTTCGCCGCGCATGTGCAGTCCTCGCTCATGGGCGCCGAGGAGCAGGTCAAGGTCATGGGCGAGATGCTCGCCGAGGATGTGCCACTCAAGATCGAGCGGCTCATCAGGGCCATGCTGGATGCGGCCAATGCACTGCTGCTGGCCCGCGGCGAGCCTGCGCTGGGGCCATTCATCACGGAACAACTGGACATACGTGGCAGGGCTGCGGCCCGGCTCACCTTCCGTAAGAACGGCTCCGCGCTCGTCGCCGAGATGGGGCTCATTGACACGCGCCACTTTGTCTTCGAGCCCGACCGCAACGGCGGCATGGCTTGGGGTGCCTCCACCACCTGGCGCTCACCCTCAACCGTCAACCTCGAGTACCCCGATGCCAAGGCTTCGGGAACTCAGCTCGTTGCCATCACCGACGTATGGGATGCGGTCTCCAACGAGGTGTATATGGGCGGCTTCTCGGGCACTGGCACGTCCATCAAGCCGGCGCAGATCGGCGGTGTCGGACCGCACACCTACGGCGAGACGCCCATCGTCTTCCGTGAGGTGCCGATGGGCTCGATGCTGAAGGACGCCGATGCGCTCGCACACCGAGGCGAGTCTATCTTTTTCCTCATCCGCGACCTCATCCCCGAACTCAACCGCCTTGCTTCCATCCTCCAAACGCTCAACCTAGAGTCCGTTCATGGGCCAATGGAGTACGCGAGCGAGGAGGGGCCGCAAGCGACGCCGCCGGAGTACGCGGACGCTTCCGGCATCGGCCGTATCACCTCCGTCGGCAAGGGAGCTATCCGCCGTATCGACACGGGGGACATCAAGGCCGCCGGCCGCCTCATGCAGACCATCCTTTCCCGCATGATCCAGACCGGCTCCCTCTCCCTGACCGACTTCGGGAGTCTGTCCTTCCCGCTTTCGGCGGTTGCGCTCGTGCAATTGGGCGAGGCGAGTGGCCAGGTGTTCCTGCCGCGGCTCGGCGCCAAGGGGTTGCTGATGCAGGGCATCGCCGAGATGGCCGTCCGGCAGATGATTCAACTCGGCGGCTCGCTGGAGATTGGAACGGTGGGCCATCGTCAGACCTTCAACACGTCGGTGCTGAAGGGGAAGTACGACACGACCTTCGTCTACACCGTGAAGGCGCCGGAGACGGACGCTGCCCTTATCGCCATCGCGGACTCCATGCGGCTGTTCATGGACGACGACACCATCGCCACAAAAATCCTCAAGCTGCCCAACCCCAAGGAGGTACGCGCGAAGCGGCGCATCGACGAGGCAGAGCGCATCTCCCCTGGCATCAAGCAGTACCGCACCGCACAGGCGCTCCTGGACGAGGGCCGCGAGGTTGAGGCGGAGATCATGGCCGCCGAACTGGGCATCACCATTGAACAGTTGGAAGCGGGCGAGGTTGTCCCGCCTAAGGCGGTTGAGGAGCCGAGGCCAAACGTGGGGAACGACCTGGCGTTGTTCCCAGGGACACGGGAATTCTCGAATACGCGGGCCACCCAACTCGCTGGCGAACCGCGTGAAGAGGTGGGGGAGGCGACCTGATGGCCAAGCACTTCGACCGTGACGAGCTGGACCGCCGCGTGCGGGCATCGCTCGCGCGGCGTGCCCAGCGCTTGCAGCCCGGCCAGGTCCCCCAGTCCATGGCCGAGCGGGTCCGGGAAGCAGTCCGGCGCCGTAATGAGCGGCGGAACGGGAACGGACCGTAATGTCCATGGCGCCGCCCCGGAGTCCCGAGGAGGAGGCACGGCGCGCCCGTGTCATCTTCCGTAAGCGTGAGGCTGGAAAGCGACTGACTCCCGAGGAGCGCCGGTTCCTTCAGAAGTTTGAGGGGCGAACGAGAGCGGCGAAGCCTGTTGCTGTACCACCGCTTGTTTCTGCACCCGCACCTGTTTCTACGGCGCCTGTTCCTACGGCGAGACCGGTTGCTGCACCAGCACCTCTTCCTACGCCATCGCCTGTTCGGAGGGAACCTCCGCCACCGCCTGTTCGGAGGGAACCACCCCCAGATGAGGGACAAGTTCTCCGTGAAGATGCCGCCAAGGTCATTAGCCGACTCTATCCTGATCTAATCCCCATAGATACCGACGCGCAGGAGACGTTGAGGACGTTCCAGGAGCATGTCAACGCGGACACTGACGCGTTCCTAGAAGACCTGTGGAATAAGGGCAAGACGGACGACACCGTGTTCGTCCTCGATATGTTCGGGCTAGAGCAGGAGGAGATCGACGAGTTCTTTATCGGAGTAGCTGCGCCGTCTCCTCCTGCTCTCCGTGAAGACGCCGCCAAGATCATTAGCCGGTCCCGTCTGACTGTAGCGGAAGCCGAGCGGCTGGATGAATTACTCGCTATCGAGGAAGAGGTGGAGGCGTCAGGCGACACCCTCGCGGGAACCGACCTCCATGAGCTGCTGACCCTGAGGGCGAAGAGCCAAGGAATGCGGGCGCCGCCCCCGCTATCCCCCCTTGAGGAGCGGC
>CAJXNA010000079.1 GCA_913056415.1 uncultured Chloroflexota bacterium
AATCCGCATCCTAGTAGATATCACACACACGACGTTAAGCGAGATGGCAAACCTGCGATTGGCTTTAGGACAAAGTACAGACCTAAACTGGCCAAAGCTCCTCACACACGATATGGCACTGCGCGTAAACATTGAGGAGTCAGCCATGACGTTACTAAGCGAGCCCCAGCGGCTGCTAAAGAGGATCGCCGACGAAATATTCCGTGTGTACGGCCTTTGGGAAGCCTACGGCTTTGACGAGAACTAACAGCCTATCCAAGAGCTTATTCACGAGATAACCCTCTACTCCCTCCACGGCCGCTCGCGGGCCAGCGACAGCATCTCCTTCACCGCGCCCGGCGCCCCCGCTATCACGCCCTCGCTGTCGATGCCGGCAGCGCCGCCGTCCCGATCCAGGACAGCGCCACCGCCCTCCTTGACCAGCACGATCCCCGCCGCGATGTCCCACGGGTAGAGGAAGTGGTGCATGAACAGGTCGTAGCGGCCGCAGGCGGCGTAGGCCAGCCCTAACGCGGCGCTGCCCATCACCCGCACGCTCTGCACCGGCCACACCTCCGCCACCAGCTCCAACATACGCGCCGCCCGCGCGTCCTCGTAGCCCAGATCCACCCCCAGCACGCAGTCGCTCAGCCCCTCCGCCGTCGAAGCCCGCGCCGGCTGCCCGTTTACGGTCAGCCCCTTACCATTCTCAGCGAAGAACTCCTCGCCCGTGGCCGGAGCGTAGGCCAACCCGAGCAGCGGCTCACGCCCGTAGCAGAGAGCGATGTTGAACGCGAAGTACGGTATCCCGCGCGAGAAGTTGTGCGTGCCGTCCAGCGGGTCCACCACCCACATCCACCCCTCACCTTGCGGTTCCGCGGCCGACTCCTCGGCCAGCAGTTCGTGCTCGGGGTACTCCTTACGGAGAATCGCCAGCACGGCCTGCTCCGCCGCCAGATCGGTCTCGGTCAGGAAGTTGCCGCGGCCCTTGACCTGCACGTCCTGACGCCGTCCGAAGGCGTCCATGGCGATCCGGCCGGCCTCCTGGGCGCAGGCCCGGGCGACCGCCGCCGCCGTCTTGCCGCTGGTCGAAAGCGGGAGCTCCGGCATGCGCTGGCGAAGCCCTACATCCGCTCCGGCGCGCTCACGCCGATGAGCCCAAGCGCCCGCGCCAGCACCAGCTTCGCCGCCGCCACCAGCTTCAGTCGCGCCTTGGAGAGCGCCTCATCATCGGACACCACGCGGCACTTTTCGTAGAAGTCATGAAACGCCGTCGCCAGGTCCATCGCGTAGTACGGGAGCTGGTGAGGCTCCAGGCTGAGGGCAACACCCTCCACCAGCTCCGGCAGCTGGAGCATCTTGCGCACCAACGCCAGCTCCGACTCGTGGGTCAGCAATGAGACGTCGCCGTCGTCGAACGACGAGATCCGCTCCTTCGCATGCAATAGAATGCCGGCGATGCGCGCGTGGGCGTACTGCACGTAGTAGACGGGGTTCTCGGCACTCTGCCGCTTCGCCAGCTCGAGATCGAAGTCCATGTGCGAATCGGCCGCCCGCGACACGAAGAAGAAGCGCACCGCGTCCGCCCCCACCTCCTCCACCACCTCCCGCAGCGTGACGATCTCGCCCGCCCTCTTGGACAGGCGCACCACCTCCGTGCCCCGCTTCAGGGTGACGAGCTGGTAGACGATTATCGTCAGCCGCTCAGGTTCCACCCCCAGCGCGGCCACCGCCGCCTTCATCCGCGGCACGTGCCCCTGATGATCGGCGCCCCAGACGTTGATGACGCGCTGGAAACCGCGAACTATGAGCTTGTCGTAGTGGTAGGCGACGTCCGACGCGAAGTAGGTGGGCGCGCCAGTCGACCGCACCAGCACGTTGTCCTTCTCGTCCCCCAGCTCCGAGGCGGAGAGCCACACGGCGCCCTCTCGTTCCGTCACGAAGCCACCCGCCCGCAGGTGCGCCATCGCCTTCTCGTACGTGCCGTCCGCGTACAGCGACCGCTCGGAGAACCAGCGGTCGTAGTGGACGCCCACCATCGTCAGGTCGTCCTTGATAACGTCCATCATCCGCGCCACACCCAGATCGTGCAGCTCCGGCGCGTACGGCTCCCCCGGCGGCGCCAGCAGGGAGTCGCCTTTCTCCTCCTTCAGCCTCTCCGCCAGGTGGATCATATACTCGCCTGGGTAACCGCCCGCCGGTATCTCCACCTCGCGTCCGAACAGCTGCTGATAGCGGGCGTACAGGGTGCCGGCGAACGTCTCCGTCTGCGTGCCGGCGTCGTTCACCAGGTACTCGCGCTGTACCTTGTAGCCCGCGGCGGCGAGAACGTTGGCCAGCGTGTCCCCCAACGCCAGGCCGCGACCGTTGCCCACGTGGATCGGCCCCACCGGATTCGCCGATACGTACTCCACCTGAAGTGACTCCCCCTTACCCAGGGAAACGTCCCCGAAGCGCTCGCCCGCCTGGAGGACGGCGTCCACCTGCGCTGCCAGCCAGGACGGCGCCAGGCGGAAGTTCACGAACCCCGGCGGCGCCACGTCCACCGACGCTACAGCCTCCTCCACCTCCGTGTGTTTGGCGATGATCCCAGCTATCTCTAGAGGGCTCATCCGCGCCGAACGGGCCAGCCGCAACGCCAGGCTGGAAGCGTAATCGCCATGCTCCGGGCGCTGAGGCCGCTCCAGGGTGGTCTCCGGCACAGCAACGGCGGGCAGGTCGTCGGCGTCCTGCGCCCGGCGGACCGCCTCCGATATCACGCGTTCCAACTCTTGCTTAATCATCGGTCTCCTGAAAGCACCATACCGCCCCGAAATGGGGCGGCATTCGCAACCCCGATTGTACCAGCCTCAGGGCGGCGGCGCTAGGACACCTCCGCCGTGATGCGACCCCACAGCTCCTCCATTCGCGCGGCCAGCGCCCTGTTCTGCGGTTGCTCCATCTCCGGATCGGCCTCCAGCAGACGGACCGCCTCCGCGCGGGCCTGCTCGATGAAGGCTACATCTGTTAAACGCGCAACCTTGAGGTCAGGCAAACCGGACTGTCGCGTTCCGAAGTACTCTCCCGGTCCGCGGATACGCAGGTCTTCCTCGGCCAGCTTGAAGCCGTCGTGGGTCGTCTCCATAATGCGCAGCCGCTCCTGCGCCTCCTCCGACGGGTTCTCCGACAGCAGAAGGCAGTAGGCCTGTTCGCTGCTCCTCCGTACGCGGCCCCGGAACTGATGCAGCTGGGCCAGCCCGAACCGGTCCGCGCCCTCCACCAGCATCACGGTCGCGTTGCGGACGTCGATCCCAACCTCGACCACCGCCGTGGACACTAGCATATGGAGGCCACCGTCCCGGAACTCGCGCATCACCGCGTCCTTCTCCCCCGGCGTCATGCGGCCGTGCAACAGGCCCAGGCGCAGGTCTGGGAACACATCGCTGCACAGCCGCTCGTACTCTTGCACCGCTGCCCGCGCCGCCACCGCCTCAGACTCCTCCACCAGCGGGCAGATGACGTACGCCTGCCGTCCGGCGCCTACCTGCTTGCGCAGGAAGTCATACGCCTGCTGGCGCTGGTCCGGTCGCAGGCGATAAGTCTTGACCGGCGGCCGCCCCGGCGGCATCTCGTCCAAGACGGTAATGTCCAAGTCGCCGTAGACGGTGAGGGCGAGGGTGCGGGGGATCGGGGTGGCGGTCATCACCAGCGTGTGCGGGCTGACACCCTTCTGCCGCAACGCCGCGCGCTGCTCCACGCCAAAGCGGTGCTGTTCGTCCACCACCACCAGGCCCAGACGCTGGAACGAGACCTCACTCTGGACCAGCGCCTGCGTGCCGATAGCGATGTCCGTCTCCCCCCGCGCGATGCTGTCCTGAGCCGCCGCCTTCTCCGAGGCCTTCAGGCTCCCCCTCAGCAACGTTATCCGCAGCGGCTCCTTCAGATACTCCGGCGATAATACGTCCCGCCACAGCCCTTCCTCATCACCACCTGAGAATAGGCTGCAGAACGTGCGGTAGTGCTGCTCCGCCAGAACCTCCGTTGGGGCCATGATCGCGCCCTGGTAGCCGCTGGCCACCGCCGCCAGCAGCGCCACGGCGGCCACCACCGTCTTGCCACTGCCCACGTCGCCCTCCAGCAACCGGCTCATCGGCACGCTCTCCCCGATATCACGCAGCACCTCGTCGACCGCCCGCCGCTGGGCCGCCGTCAGGGCGAACGGCAGGGAGCGGACGAAGCCGTCGCGGACAGGCTGTGGCAGCGCCAGCTTCGGCGCCGCCCCCGCCGCCTGCCACGCAAGCCTCCGTCGCACCACCCCCAATTCTATGTGCAGCAGCTCCTCCAGCGCGAACCGCCTCCGCGCCTCCGCCGCCTGCTGCGACGACTCGGGGATATGCATCTGACGCATCGCCTGCCTCACCGGCAGCACCTTGAGATGACTGCGGACATCCTCCGGCAGCGTCTCCTCTAGCTCGTCCACGAAGGCGTCCACCGCCTCACGGGCCAGCCGCCGTACCAGCCGCTGGGACAGACCCTCCGTGCGCGGGTACACCGGTACCAGCCGGCGCGTGTGCAGCGACTCCCCCTCGAGCGGTTCCCACTCCGGGCTTTCCATCTGCGGCTGGCCGCGGAACGCCGTCACTTTGCCGCTCAGGGCGATCTTCATGCCCTCCCTCAACTGGCGCGCCACGTGAGTCTGACCCCACCAGACTACCCGCAGCGTCCCCGTCTCATCTCCGATCACCGCCTCGCTGGCCTTGCGGCGACCGACCATGCCCGCGCCGGCCGACCAGACGTCGCCCAGCACCGTCTGCTCCTCGCCCACGACCAGCTTAGCGATGGGCCTCACCTGCGAGAAGTCGCTGTACCGGAAGGGGAACAGCCAGAGCAGGTCGCCCACCTTCTCCACACCCAGCTTCTTGAGCTTGCCGGCGTAGCCGCGGCTGACCCCCTTCAACACCTCCACCGACGAGTCCATCGTCCCCACGACGGCCGACGGAGGCCGGACACGCTCGCGGCTCCCTCGTGGCTGCCGGCGGTCAGGGACGGTTTCTGAGTTTCGGGTCTCGGCAGGCCGAACGGGGGTTGCGGGGAGCGGCGCCTTCAACGCCCGCTCCAACTCCTCCACCACACGGCGACGCTGCACCGGGTGTAACGCGCGGTATCCACCGGGCGGCAGAGAGCGTAGCACCTGCTGGAAGCGATGATCGGACGGGATGAGCTGCTCCGAGAGGAAGTGCTGCAGATACGCGTCCAGGCCGCCGATCACCGCCGTGTCCGCGAACTCCTGCGAGCGCTCAAGTGCCAGAACCTTGTGCAGCCTTTGGAGCGCCTCCGTCAAGCGGCTACTCTTCTCCCTCCAGCAGGCCAAGGCCCAGAACACCGGGGCCACCGTGAGTACCTATCACCGGACCAAAGCGTGCCACCCAGATGTTCACGTGCGGCATAACCTCCGCCAGACGCTGCTCAAAGTCGTGTGCGTCCTGCGGGTTAGTGGAATACCCAATAGCCACTTCCCGAATGTTGGGATACGATGTCGCGATCTGGAACAACCGATCTAAGGCGCGGGCCTTCGTCCTCACCCGCTCTTGCGGGTGGACCTCACCGTCCTGTAGGGAGAGCAACGGCTTCACCCGCAGCATCGTCCCCAGGAACGCCCTGGCCCGGCCGATACGGCCGCCCCGCCGCACATACTCCAGCGTGTCCAGCAAGATGTAGATGCGGATACGCTGTATCGTACTGTCCACGACCGCCTTTATCCGATCAATATCGCCGTCTTCCCGTGCGGCCCGGGCCGCCGCCATCGTCGCAAACGACAGACCCAGGGAGACTACCTGCGAATCCATCACCTCTATCCGTACCCCGCGGTCAGCCAGGATCTGCGCCGCCTGGCAGGCGTTGTTATACGTCGCCGATAGCTTGGAGGAGAGGTGTACGGAGACGATCTCGTCCGTCTCCTTCAACAGCGGCTCGTACACCTCCAGGAAATCCCCCACCGAGGGCGCGGAGGTGGTCGGCAGAACCTTCCCGTGAGCCAGCTTGTCGTAGAACAGGTCGTGGCTTATGTCGACCCCCTCGCGGAACACCTCTTCGCCGAAGACGACGCTCAGGGGGACGACGGAGATGCCGAGTGCGTGAGCGGTCTCCAGGGGCATGTCAGCGGTGCTATCGGTGACTATGCGAACGGCCAAGTAGCCCTCCTTACGGGCAGTATATCAGCCACCGCAGCCCAGTTGGAACAGGGGCTACTCTACGGAGGCGATATAGTTGTAGTGCGGCTGTCCGCCACACACGACTTCCACATCGTACTGGGGAAACGCCTGCTTCACCCGCTCCCCCAGCGATTCCGCCTCCGCCTGCTTGGTGTCCGCCCCATAATACAGCGTTACCAGGCTGGCGCCCTCGGCCTCGATGTCTTCCAGCGCCCGCAGCACGCCTTCCTCAGCCGTCTCCGCCACCAGCTTCAGCTCGTCGTCCACGATGGCGATGATCTGCCCCTCGTGCACCTTGACCCCGCCAATGCTGGTGGAGCGCACCGCCCGGCAGACCTCCAGCGTGAACACCCCCTGCCCCGCCTCCTCCATCGCCGCCACGTTCGCCTCCAGTTCCGCGTCCTGGTTCAGGGCAAGAAGGGCGGCGATGCCCTGAGGAATGGAGCGCGTCTCCACCACCCGCAACCGCTTCTGTGTCAGCTCCTCCGCCTGTTTGGCCGCCATGATGATGTTCTTATCGTTCGGCAGCAGGATCACCTCATCCGAAGGGCAGGCCTCCACGGCGTCGAGGATATCGCGGGTGCTGGGGTTCATCGTCGGCCCGCCCGACACCACCTTCGTGCAGCCCACGCTGCGGAAGACCGTCGCCATCCCCTCGCCGGCGGCCACCGCCACCGATGAGATCGCCTCCGGCTGAGCCTTAACCTCGGCTCGGCCTTCGTGCATCTCCAGGAAGCGGTCAGCCTGCTCGCGGATGTTGTCCACCTTCACCTGGAGCAACGAGCCTACGCCGGTGCCATGGCTCAGCGCCGCGCCGGGATCGTCCGTGTGCACGTGCACACGCACCAGCCGGTCGTCGCCCACCACCAGCACCGAGTCGCCCAGCTCCAGCATGCGGTTCCGCACCGAGTCCGGCTCCATCTCCTTGCCGCCGATGAGGAACTCCGTGCAATACCCGTACAGCGACTCCTCCTGCTCGTGGAGCTGGGACGTCACCGCCAGCCACTCCTGGCCCACGTGCTCCTCAGCAACCTCGACGGCCACCTCCATCGGCTCGCCCTTGAGGTGCCGTGTCATGCCGTCCAGCAACACCAATAGCCCCTTGCCGCCGGCGTCCACAACGCCGGCCTCAGCCAGCACCGGCAGCAGCGTCGGCGTGCGTTCCAGGCTCTGCGAGGCCGCCTCCAGCGTCGCCTCCATCACACCGAGGATGTCGGGCGCTTCCGAGTCGAACGTCTGTCGCGCCGCCTCGGACGCCTCTCGCATCACGGTGAGGATCGTGCCCTCCGCCGGCTTGGTGACCGCTTTGTAGGCCCCGGCCGCGCCTTCCTCCAGCCCCCGCACCCAGGTGCTCGCATCGATGGTCTCCGCCTCACCCACCGCCCGCGTCATGCCACGGATGATCTGCGATAGGATGACGCCGGAGTTGCCGCGGGCGCCCATGAGCGCGCCCTGCGACATAGCCGCCATGATCGCCCCCGCGCCCTCCTCCGGGCAGCGCTGCGCCTCCTCCATAACGGAGCGCATGGTGAGGTACATGTTGGTGCCGGTATCGCCGTCGGGGACGGGGAAGACGTTGATCGCGTTGACGGACTCGGTGTGCTTCTCCAGCCAGGCGGCGGCGGCGGCGAACATATCGCGGAGCTGGCCGCCGGAGAGCGCTTCGATGGTTACGCGGGTAGCCATGGCTGATTACGAGGTGACAAGTCCAGAAGTGAGACCCTCGGGACCAGACCCGCCTTGCCGCTGCCGGATGCGGATGCTATCATACTTTCCGCTGCATTCTAACACGCCCGTACGGGCGGTAAAGGTAAGCTAGATGGCTAGATGCGACGTCTGCGGTAAGGGTACCAGATTCGGCCGCAATATCCGACACAAGCACGCGGGGCGCTGGGAACGCAAGGCCCCGAAGACAAATCGCACGTTCAAGGCGAACGTGCAGAAGAGGACGTTCGTCATCGAGGGTCAGACGATACGGCTGAACGTCTGCACCCGCTGCCTGCGCACGCAGCTCAAGATAGCGGTGTAGTCGGCACAAGGGGAACGGGGCCACTCGGGGCACGGCGG
>CAJXNA010000080.1 GCA_913056415.1 uncultured Chloroflexota bacterium
GCGGCGATCTGCTCATTACCGAACAGATCTGTGTATGTAAGTGTCATTTCAACAACTTCAGCAACCTTCGCGCAGCGCTCTGTCTCGGCGGAGACGGCAGCGCGGATCGTAACGGTCACATCGTATGGCGTTGGAGAAGGGTGGAGCACGAACAGCCGTTCGGTCAGCTCTCCCGGCGTCACGTCAGCCATCATTCTCCTCTTCGGCGCCGGGATCGGTGGTGTACTTGACGATGCGAAGACTGGCACCCGTTCCCGCCCTGCGCTGCCAGTCGAGCAAGCCATCACGGGCCTCGTCTCGCGTTAGATACAAACCGATAGTCGAAGTCCACAGATCGCGTTCTGGAAACCTCACCTCAATTACCCAGAGCCTGCGCGCCATCACCTATCCTTCCCGGCGGCGCTGGGCTCGGGGGCGGGGATCATCGGCTACCCGCCAACACCGCAAAGATGAGAATGAAGACCCCCACAATCGCGCCTACGAAGACGCCAAATAGGAATAGGCTCACTGCCGCCCACATCAGTCCATCACTCCTCCTCAGCAAAACTCAAACATCAAGACACTTACAAGCGCCCAGATATTCCAACGCCAGACGTATAGGCACGCGGCGAGCACGCCGATTACAATTCCGCCAATCAGCAACGGCCTCGCCTCTCGTAAAGCACTGTGTCCCATCACTCCTTCACGTCGTCGCTGGGATCGGGGGCTCGTCGGATGGCGGCGGCGATCTGCTCATTACCGAACAGATATGTGTATGTAAGTGTCATTTCAACAACTTCAGCAACCTTCGCGCGGCGCTTTGTCTCGGCGGAGACGAAAGCGCGGATACGCTCGTCTAGCGGCGTCTCTTGATCACAGTCAGGTTCAGTCATCATTCTCCTCGGTGCTGGGCTCGGGGGTGTGCTCCGCGTCGAACTCATCGAGCGCGACCCTGAAGATTTCTAGACTCTTCGCAGTATGTTGTACCGCGCGGCGGAGCTTTGTCGGGATTGAGATGGCAAACTTATTGAGCACCGTTTCCCTCAGATCTTTACGTGACTGCCACGAGTAGAGCGTGACCCCCATCTCTTCGAGGATCGCCTTCACCGCGTTCAACGGCCGCATCTCCATCTCGATCACCTTCTGCTTAGCCTCGACGCCCAGGACGCGCTCGCGTAGTGTCTCTCTGATCGCACGCGAAACGTTGTAACCGAGTTCGCGTTTCTCCTTTTTTTGGCGCAGCCACCCGCGCCAATAGACCTCGCTGGGGACGCCTCCACCGTTCAGGTTCGGAGGCGTGATCTTCGCCCGGCACATCAGGATGTAGCGCCACAGATCCTCTGGGATCTCGACATCGCGGTGCGGGGCCTTCTTTGCTACGCGGAGCGCCATCCCACTCTTCGTCACACGAAGCAGTCCGCAGCTTTCCGGCACCTCGCCCTTCTCGATCACGTCGTGGGGCGCTACGAAATAGAGGTAGTTGGAGAGCGGGAGGTATGCACGCCACTTCTCGTCCCCGAGGAAGTCGGCGCGGCTAACCTTGATCTCGTACCCGGTACAGGCTGGATGCGCCCATGATCGCGACATCACCCAGGCGTCGAGGCGGGAGTGACCACGGGTAAATTGCGTCGGCCCGTCCTTGCACTCTGGCACGAACACGTCAGCCGCGTGTTTGATGGCGAGGAGCCCGAGGACGTCCTGGCTTGTGATGGCGTTCACGCGGAAACCCGCCGTCGGCTGATTTTGGGGCCCGCTTGGGGCCCACGTGTTTTCGGCCTAAAAAGCTGAACGATTCCGGGAGTGTTTGGTGGGCCGTCAGGGACTCGAACCCTGACGGTGCAGCACCCGTGCTCTTGTAAAGTCACTCAGTTACCCCACGATCTTGCGATCCGATTCTTGGGGCTCACTTGGGGCCCGCCGCGGTTTCTGTCGGCCTGGCTCGACCAGCCCGAAGTTCTACTGCCAAGTGCTCAAGAAGATCAGCGCGCGCGCTCTCGGGTAGTAGATCGCTGATCGTCAATACCGCTATTGGATCGCGCGTGGTTCGCCAGTCATCGCGAGCGATCACGAGAATGTAGTTGAGACCCTCTGGGAATTTCGCAAGCTCGGACCCCATCCTGGCAACGTGTTCGTGAATGGGATCATCCATCGTCTTCCTCCCTGATCCTCCGAATCCCCTCCTTCCCCTTCGAGTCCAGCAGCTTGGCGCGCGCGGCCTGCGCCTCGGCCTTCGGATCGGCATCCTCGCCGAAGTAGCCACGGGTCGTCTCGAATTTCTTGTGCCGCGCGAGACCCTGGAGCTGCTGTGGGGTGAGTACGCGCGCAAGCTCCGAGAGCGTCGAATGCTTCGTCGCACGGTAGGGAGGAATATGCTCGACGCCGGCCACCCGGCAGGCCTTCCGCCAGAGGTTCTGGATCGTCTCCCGCGAGTAGATCTTGCCGGTCCGAGGATTTGGAAAGAGCGGCACGTCGCCGCGGAACCGGGACTCGGTAGGCACGTGGCGCTCGATCCAGGCGGCGAGCCCCTCGCTCACCGGGTAGCGCCCAGACTCGCCGGTTTTCGTGTCGCCGCGCGGCGCGTTGGGTCCGTTGCCTTTCATCGCGTCGCCCACCCACAGCTCGCGGCGCTTGAAGTCGTAGTGCTCCACCAGACACGCCCTGCCCTCTCCCTGACGCAGCGTCAGGTAGGCGTAGGAGAGGAAGATCCCGCGGTCATCATCTGGGATCGCGTCCAGGACGGCGGCCTGGTCGAGCAGCGGCATGGTTATCGGCTTCTTCCGCTTGCCCCGCTTCACCCTCGGGAATAGTGGGATCACAAAGGCGCTGTGTGTCATCCGATGCCAGCGCAGGAACGAACGCATCGTGCCGAGCACGTTCACGACGGTCTTCGGTGCGAGCCCCCGCTCCTGGCTCATCCACTTCGACCACTGGTAGAGCAGGTCCCAGCTCATCTGGTCGATTGTCCGGTTGCCCCACCACTTGAACTGGTTGCTGACGTGGCCGCGGTAGCCCAACAACGTGTACGGTTCGAGTTCCCCGTCTTCGGTAAGCCATTTCATCCAGCGGCCGACGAGCTCCTCGACGCGGTTGCGGCGATCCTTGGGTTGACGGTAGGCGCCGACAGCCTCGGCCAGCGTGTGACCCTTGTCGGTGAGCGCCTTGATGCGCTGCTGAATCCTCTCCGCATCTTCCCGGGTTTCAAGCGTGATCCCGGAATGGCTGTAGAGGCGCTGGTCGCGGCCCTTCAGCTTCGGGTAGAAGTCGATGAAGTAGGTGACGCGGCCGCTCTTGCGGCGTCGGCTTCGGATTCTCCCGTCCACGATGCGCCAGTCTGCCGCACTGTCCAGCAACGGCAAATTGCCGGAACATAACGGCGTTTTACATGTTTCTAGCATCGTACTCCGATATTGCCCATGACCACGACTTACCGATTTTCATCGCATACACAGACGACCGGCAAATACCGAACTCCCTTGCCAAGGAAGCACTAGATTCTCCTGCAAGCGCTCTCCTTTTAATTTCAGACGCCTGCGCGGTAGTTACCCTGGCCCTGTAGCTTCTTTCTCCATCCGCCGATGTCCCATGTAGTTTTTTGTGGAATTCGTTTGTGCTTGACGTAACCGATCTATCCCCGTTAAGGTGGGCCGCCTCATACCCCCCGGGTCGCTGGCATATAAACGCAGTCAACACAAGGCCGTGAACAGTAAGAAGCTTCTGCTCTGTACTGCGGGACAACGAAACGCATGGGTATCCGTTCTGGTTATCTCGCTGGGTAATTATCCTTGGCTCCTCACTGCGTTTACGCAAATTACCGCCACCTACGAACCATGAACGCACTCGGCCAAAGTTAGAAACCTCATAGCCGTCGAAACCGTCCATGGCCCTCCACGCCTCATACGTATCTATCTTTATTGCGCGGCTCTTGAACCTCGAGGTTTGTTCGACGGGCGCGGTCACGCTATCCGTCCCCACAATTCTCGGAACGCAAGCGCGGCTTGCTGCGGGACGACTCCGTTACCAGCGGCACGCAAGCGGTCCACCCTGGGGGCCAGCCCATGAGCCAGTCCACGAAGTTCGGGTTGAGTTTCGCTCCCACCTGATTCGCCAACTGTTTGCCGTGGTCCACCGGGCGCGGCGAGTGCGTTCGATCGTGGGCGTTTGGCGTCCCCCACTGCCGGAGCGAGGTCCGGTCTAACGACGAGGACTCGTCGCCATCCAGCATCATCCTCGGGGCTTGGCGGCCAAGCAGGGAGTTCGTCTCGACGTTCTTGCTCGGGTCCGCTCCGTCCTTCCGGTCCCGACAGGTCGGTGTCGCCCACTTCGGATACCGAACCGTTGCATCTGTCAACATTTGAAATTGGTGGCCCTGATAGCCCTTCGTCCCGCCGCTGTGACTGTCCATTCCTGTTGGCGTGGGCCACCGTGTTGCTATCGCCTGAAAATCCTTTCCGCTTTGATGCTCTGTGTTCTTGCTTATGCCACGAGTCCCATGTGGACCGTCCATTGTGTCTGGCGTAGGCCAAGACGAATACCCGCTCCCGTCTGTGGGAAGCGCCAACATCGCTCGCTCGAAAGCAGCCCCACTCCGCATCGAACCCGAGGTCGGCCAAGTCTCCGAGTACCTCTCCAAAGGCGTGTCCATCATCCACTGAAAGCAGGCCACGGACGTTTTCCAGAAAGACGAAGCGCGGTCCCACGTCGCGAATGATCCGAGCGATGTCTGGCCAGAGCCAGCGATCGTCTGCGCGTCCCTTGCGCTGTCCCGCGGCGCTTGCAGGCTGGCAGGGGAAACCGGCAGAGATGAGATCCACTCGTCCGCGCCAGCGTTTGCCGTCGAAAGTTTCGAGATGATTCCAGATAGAAGCTTGATCCAAGGCCTTGTCTTCCATCCTCGCCACCAGGACGGCCTCGCAGTAGGCATCCCGCTCAACATAACCCACAGTCGTGTATCGCTCTCCCAAGGCAAGCTTGAGTCCGAGGTCAAGTCCTCCGACGCCGGAGCAGAGCGAGAGGCCAGCGACGGTACGTGAATCCATGTCACGCGGTTGCATCCATCACCATCACTTGCCCTCCGCAAACAATCCATCTTGTTGTTTTTCGAATATCGTGAGGGCTCGAATCCGATAGCCCCTCGGCAGCCTTCTCCTGCTCAGCCTCATCCTCAGCCGCCTTGGCTCTCGCTTTTTCTATCGCGGCCTTTTCCTCATCCAAGCGCCGGTTGATCTCTTCCCGCATCATCTGGAGTTCCATATCCTGATCGTCCGGGAGGAACGAGCACTGGCAGAGCCGCTGCACGTTGGTTTTGCAGACCATCAAGTCGTCGCTGAGCGCTTCGCAGTAGTCCGATGGGACCGGACGTTTGCGAACGATCTCCAGGACGTAGGTCAGTTGGTTCTCCGCGTGTGTGAGGCGAGCGAATAGGTCATCTAGTTGTTCGAGACGAGCGGCGACCAGGTTCTCTCTTTGTTCGAGACGACCGTCGTCCCCGCCGCAAGATGCGAGCGGTAGGAAAATGATCGGTAGGTATTTCACGGGACCCCCTATGTGGTACTCGTTTGATTGTTATCCGGCACCGTCACGTTGGCACCGGCACATTCTCCTGGATGCCGCGACGTGGCACGAACCGGACCCGTTTCCGCTTTTGGCAGAAACGAGGGCTTCCTCGGCTCGTGGGAGCCCACGCCGCGACACAATTCCGTAAATGATTGAAGGTGCGCGAAAACTCTGGTCGACGCCGCGTTCGGCCATGCGCTTGCGTATAATAGAGAAACCGTAACTAACTGCGGCTCGCCAGGCATTGAATCTTCTCTGGCAATGAACCGTCCGCTCCGGATAGTCCTCGTGAGGAGGCATCCCGTGGGAAGCGGCGAAAGCATTGGCGTCGGCCATGCAATCGGGGTGTTGGCAACGTGTTGCGTCATACCTTTTCGACGCCTCGACAAGCTCGCGGTGCTCGCATTTCAGCCTTCGAATATTGGCTCCCTCGGATCGTCTGCGAAGGTCGCCGTAATTGAGAAGGGCCACTAGAACGGAACGCCCTGGGGGATCGCGGCCTTGCCATCCCGATCGAGGACTGTCGCCGTGATCGCCCGCGCCATCGGCGCGACGGCCGCTACCGGAATCTCTTTCCCGGCATTTTCTAGTCCCAGCAATTGCTTCGCGGCCTTGCGGATGGCTCCAGCTTGGTGATCGATGTCTTCGTACACGTCACTCTGGCCGAGTTCTCGAGCGCGGTCGTAACTCTTTACCATGATCATGCTGAGTTGCTCTGGACTGGCGAAGCCGCCGCCTTCATCTTGAGGTGGCGGATCGTCACCGGGACCCGCGGTAGGCTCAGGCGGCGCGCCGCCGCTCCCTGGATCGTCGCCGGTCTCGATCATGAAGAGCCGATTGAGGAAGTAGCGATAGCCGGCGGTGTTGGCTTTGAAGGCGCCCTTGTCGCCATGCAGGCCGTTTTTGTCTCGGTCGTTGCCACTCGCGAAAATAAGGAGTTTCTCTGGCCACACTGCACCCGAGGTATGCGCAAGGGTGTATTCGAGCACGAGATGCGTCACGCCGTTGTCGTCGACCCAGGGCGCCGGGCCGGTAGCGACCGACTGCAGGATGACGAGGCCGGTCTTTTCGAGTATCGGCCGCAGAGTCCGTTGGATCGCCGCTCCGCTCGCGTAGTCAAAGTGCAGAAATGAATGCGTGCTGTCCGTGGGTACTTGGCCTATTTCGTCGCGCACCTGGGCGATCGCCTCCAAGATCTGGGCTGGGTATTTGGTCTCGCTCATCGTGCTTGCTCCTACCGTATCGGCTCATGAGCAGAAAGCTCTGGAGGTGCCCTAGCCGCTGTTCCACCCCTCCTGAGAAGTGAAATCCCGCAACGGCCTTTTCAGCGGGAATTTCCCGCAAAATGTGAAACCGCGTCCGCCCGCTGAGCACGACCGGGAAGCCCCCCGCCAGCGCGATCATCGCGCACGCAAGATCCGGCAAGTTGTAGATGAGCCAGCGCGTCACTTGGGGTGCGCCTGTGGGAAAAGTGTCTTGCTCAATTCGCGGCTGGCCTTGAGTGCGCGGCGGTTAAATCGCGCGCAAGTGCGCTTATATTGGTAAAACCTGCCGAGTCCGAAGCTGATGCCGCAGAAGATGATAATTGTCGGCCAGTCACCCATTACAGCGGACCCATCGCAAGCGGACTCAACCGCTTCAGGAGTTCAAGCGTGAGCCGGCAGTCCACGAGTGCGTCGTGCGCCCCTGTCGTGTCGATCCCGAAGAATTCGCAGAGCGTCCTGACCTGGAAGTTCTTCGGTTGCTTCGACGCCGGCGTCCGAGCGAACACCCAGAGGGCGAGCTGGAGCGTGTCCAATCCGTACCACCAGCAAAACGGCGTGAAGTCGTCGCCCCAGAGCGCGCGCAGTCTGGAGATGTCGAACGGCACGTTGTGAGCGATCAGTCGGACCATCTTGTACGGATCCCCGGTCTTCTTCGAGATCAGCTCGTAACGCTGGTGCTTAACGAAAAACTTATGGAGCATTTCGCGAGCTGTGAGATAGCCGATGGCTTCGTCGTGCCAGACGCCGGCGTCGTAGTGGTTCATCTTCAGCGCCTTCGGGTCGCAGGCGTTCACATCGAACTTGATCTTCACCTCAATCTCGTCGACGATCTCCCTCGTGGCGTCGTCGAAGATCAGCGCGGCGATCTGGATCGTCGGGTGCTGCGGCTCCAGCCCGCCGGTCTCGACGTCGAAGATGCAGCTCGTCGCCTGAATCATCGGGAGCTGGTTTTTCTCGGAACCGTTGTTCATTGTGCCGTCGCCCTGCCGTGCGCTTTTGGCGTGTCCCGATCGGCGTGCTGGCCCTCAACGATGGCCGTTATTTCCGCTCCGATTTCGTCTACGGAGTCTACGAAGTAGCTCTCGGGGTAGTGGGTGATCTTGTCGCGGTACTCGGCAAGCTCGTATCCGAGCAGATCCCACTCGTCCGAGAGACCTGTCTCCCAATCAATCAGCTGGACGTGGGAGATCTCGACGAGCTCGACCTCGCCGTCGATTACGGTCAGGCTGCAGTCGACTTCGAGGTAGTCGCCGGTTCCGTCTTCCAGGTCGAAGGTGGTGCGGCGGAGGACGGAGGTCATTACGGCGCTCCCGCGCGGATCCGATCGCGACAACGCCTGGCGTCGTTCTGTAAACCGGCGTACCCGAACTCGAGCGCAGCGCGGCGGTAGAAGATGTCGGCTTCCCGGTCATTGCCGGAGCGCGCGGCGCATCGA
>CAJXNA010000081.1 GCA_913056415.1 uncultured Chloroflexota bacterium
ACTCTTCGCGTTCTGCCCGCGATCGGCAACGACGGCGACCTTCACGCCGCGGCGATGCGCGGCCAGCAATGCGGTCGCGATCGGTTTGCTCGTGAAGCTGTACGCAACGACCACGATCGACGAGCGCGCGCTGTCGATCGCCCGCAGTACGACATCCAGTGCGCTCGCCGAGCCTGCGGCCGGCGAGAACCCGAGGTCATACGCAGCGCCGGCAGGCAGCGGTTGCACGGCGATCGCACCCGTCGCCGTGACGGCGATCGCGGCCGCAGCGACCAAACGCCGGATGAAGCACGAGTTCATCATGTCTCGGCTCCCTCGCGTCAGAACCGCACCTGGCGGAACGATGCGGATTGCCCTTTCTCCAGCATCCGCACCGCGCCCGTTTCCTGCGGCTTCAGGTACTTCAGATCCTTGACCTCAATCTTCAGCTTGCGCGCCGCTTCCGCCGCCGGCTCGCCCGCCTGGTACGACTTGCGTGCCTCACGCCGAACCAGCGCCAGGTAGTCGCGCATCTCCCGCAGCTCCGCCTTGGCGCCGATGGGCCCGTGCCCAGGCACGATCACCTCCACGTCCAGGTCAGCGATGCGGTCGGCGACGCGGATCCAGCCGCTGACGTGGCAGTCGAAGGGCCCCGGCACCACGTAGTGGAAGGCCACGTCGCCGGCGAACAGCACCTTCTCCTTGGGCAGGTAGACCAGCGTGTCATCGGGAGTGTGGGCCGGCCCCATGTACAGCAGCTCGACCGCGCGGTCGCCCTGGTAGAGCGTCATCTGCCCCGCGTAGACGGTGTCCGGCAGGACCAGACGCACGTCGGCCATCTCTGCGGCGAGGTCCGGCATGAACCGCTGGAGCCGCTTCAAGGGTATGCCGAAACGGATCATCTCCTCGCGGCAGTTTACGTGGGCAACGATCTCAGAACGGGGGAAGAACTGGTTGCCGCCGATGTGGTCGATGTGGTGGTGGGTGTTGATCAGGTGGGAGACGGGCTTCTTCGTTGCCTTGCGGATCGCCCGCAGGTAGCGCTTCGTCATGCTGGGCACGAACAGGGCATCGACAGCGATCGCGCCGTCGTTCCCGACGATGAGGCCGCCGTTGGAGACGCCGGTGACGCCGCCGCCCTGAATGTAGCCGAAGACGCTGGGCGCCACTTCGATCATGCCTGTGGGCCAGCGCTTGGGGACGGAGCGGCGCGGCATGCCTCTAGCCCACCACGATGCGGGCATCCACCGCCAGGGCCCCGTCCTTGTAGGCGAACACCGGGTTCAGATCCAACTCCTCGATCTCCGGGTGTGCATCTACGAAGGCGGACACCTTTAGCAGCAGCTTCTCCAGCGCCTCCAGGTCCGCGGGCTCCTGGCCGCGGAACCCCTGCAGCACTGGGAACCCCTTGATCTCGCGCACCATCTGGCGGGCGTCTCGCGGCTCCAGCGGGACGATGCGGAAGGATACGTCCTTGAGCACCTCCACCAGGACGCCGCCCAGGCCGAACATGAGCACAGGCCCGAACTGCGGGTCCTTGCTCATGCCGACGATCACCTCGATGCCGGGGCGGGCCATCTTCTGAACGGCAACCCCCTCTATGCGGGCGTTGGGCTCGTGCCGCTTCACGGCCTCGCTGATCTCCGCGAACGCCGCTGTCACGGTCTCCGGCGAGTCCAGCCCCAGCCGGACGCCGCCTACGTCCGACTTGTGGGTCACGTCCGGCGACACGATCTTGAGCACCACTGGGTAGCCCAGCTCCTTGGCCGCCTTCACCGCCTCGTCGGCGCTCGTGGCGAGGCGGGCGCTGGCGGTAGGGATGCCCGCCTCCTCCAGTATCTGCTTGGATTCGATCTCCGTGAGGACGGTGCGACCCTCGCTCTTGGCGCGGTCTATGGCGTCTACGATAGACAAATGGCTCCTCCGCAGTGTGTGAAAGCGGGCCTAATAATACGCCAGCCCTCTCGTAAACGTCAACGAGAGGGCTGGTTGCTTGCGGTCTGGATGGTCTAGGTGGAGACCTTGTTGTTGACGGCAGGCTTGCGAAGCCGGCTCATGGAGGAGCGGTAGGCGTAGTTCTGGAACTCGCGAGAGGCGCCGCAGGTCTGGCAGACGCCGGTGCTGGTTTCCCCACAAGGGCTGGCTATGCGCCAGTGGTGCTTGCAGTCTTCTTCGTCTTCTTGCTCGGTGCTGGGGGTGCGGAGCGACTCTACCATCGCATCCTCCCGCCGCCACGTCGCTGCCCGCCGCCGCCGCCGCCGGGGGCGCCCTCACGGGAACGCGGCTTCGCCTCGTCCACGGTTAGGGTGCGGCCGTCCAGCATCTTGCCGCTGAGCTCCTCGATCGCCTTGCGGCCCTCAGCGTTGGTTGACATCTCAACGAAGCCGAAACCACGGGAGCGCCCGGAATAGCGGTCGGTGATCACACTGGCTGACTCCACCGTACCCGCCTGCTCAAAGAAGACACGGAGACCGTCGTCGGTCGTGTCGAAGGACAAGCCTCCGACGTAAAGCTTCATGGACACGGGGGGCCTCCTCGTTGGGGCGATAGCCTTCCAGTCGACAGAGGGTCTGCCTCGAACGTCGGAAGGCGGGCCGTTGGAGGCAGCGGCGGTATCTTAACTATAGCCGACTTTGCCGCTAAGGGAAAGGTCGTCGTCGCCGCACCGGGCGCTACACCACGGCTTGCTCTCTATATTCCCCGAACACGTCCCGCATGACGTCGCAGACCTCGCCCAGGGTGCAGTAGGAGTTCACCGCCTCCAGCAGGTAGGGCATCACGTTCTCTGAATCGTGACAGGCCTTCTCCAGCGCCTTGAGGCAACGGGTCGCCTCGCGGTTGTCACGCTCGCGGCGCAGGCGCTGGAGCCGCTTCACCTGGCGCTCCTCACCCTGCGGGTCCATCTGCAGGACAGGTATCTCCAGCGGCTCGTCCAGGACGTACTCGTTCACGCCCACAATGACCCGCTGCCGCGAATCGATCTCACGCTGGTACTGGAAGGAAGCCTCAGCGATCTCCCGCTGGAAGAAGCCGTTCTCGATCGCGGGGAGCACGCCGCCCAGGTCCTCGATGCGATGGAAGTAGGAGTAGGACTCATCCTCCGTCTCCTTGGTGAGCGCCTCCGTGAAGAAGCTGCCGCCAAGAGGGTCTACGGTATTGGCGACGCCGGACTCGTGCGCGATCACCTGCTGGGTGCGCAGGGCCAGCCGCGCCGCCTTCTCGCTGGGTAGGGCGAGCGCCTCGTCCATGGCGTTGGTGTGCAGGGACTGCGTGCCTCCCAGCACCGCCGCCAGGGCTTGGATGGCAGTGCGGACCAGGTTCACCTCCGGCTGCTGGGCGGTCAGGGAGACGCCGGCGGTCTGGGTGTGGAAGCGTAGCCACCAGGAACGCGGGTTCTTGGCCCCAAAGCGCTCCCGCATCTCGTGCGCCCAGATACGGCGGGCGGCGCGGAACTTCGCCACCTCCTCGAAGAAATCGTTGTGGCAGTTGAAGAAGAAGGAAAGCCTGGGCGCGAACTCGTCGATGTCCAGCCCCCGGTCCAGGCTCCAGCGTACGTACTCGAACCCGTCCGCCAGGGTGAAGGCCAGCTCCTGTACCGCCGTCGCCCCCGCCTCACGGATGTGGTAGCCGGAGATGCTTATCGTGTTCCACTGCGGCATCTCCCGCGTCCCGAACTCGATCGTGTCCGTCACCAAGCGCATAGATGGCTCAGGCGGGAAGATGTACTCCTTCTGGGCGATGAACTCTTTGAGGATGTCGTTCTGGAGGGTGCCGGCCAGTTGGCGGCGTGGCACCCCCTGCTTCTCCGCCGCGGCGATGTACATCGCCCAGATGACGGCGGCCGGGGAGTTGATGGTCATGGAGGTGCTGATCTCTCCCAGTGGTATGCCTTCCAGCAGCGTCTCCATATCGGCCAGGGAGGAGACGCCGACGCCGCACTTGCCGAACTCCCCCTCCCCCTCCGGCGCGTCGGTGTCGTAGCCCATCAGGGTGGGCAGGTCAAAGGCGATGGAGAGGCCCGATTGCCCCTGCGTGAGCAGGTACTTGAAGCGGGCGTTCGTCTCCTCGGCGCTGCCGAAGCCGGCGAACATCCGCATCGTCCAGGGCTTGGCGCGGTAGCCCGCGGCGTGGACGCCACGCGTGAACGGGTACTCGCCCGGCAGCCCGAGATCGCGTTCGTAGTCGTGCTCCGCCACGTCCGTCGGGTCGTAGACGCGGCGGACCGGCCGGCCTGAGGTGGTGACGAAGGGGCCCGGGCGTTCGCTGTTCTGGGAGCGCTCTTCCTGCGCCTTCCGCTTCTGCGAAAGCGGTTTCAGCTTCTCGCGGTCATACATGGCGAAACCTACGGCAAGGATACCACAGGGTCGTACGGCCAAGGCCGCGGCGCGGCGGATTCGAGGCGGCTAGTCGCCGTCGTTTCGCACGTCTCTTGACAGGTTGTGGTAGAATCATTCATGCGTCTTAGCATCTTATTCGGAGTTAGAGGTATGGCCCTCGAACCGTTTGACAACTACCTTGACCTGGTGGAGGCCGCCCGCGCTCTGGGCATCCATCCTCAGAGCCTGCGACGACTCATCAAGCAGAAGAAGGTACCTGCGATCCTGTTCGCCGGCAAGTACCTCATTGAGCGCGACAAGCTCGAGATGTTCAAGTCCAACTACGACCGCCGTCCGGGACGCAAAGCGATCCGGCGCCTTCTGTAGCTTCCTTCAAATCGGTCCTACGTCTGCGCGGGTGACACCGGCGGCGGTTCGATCTCGATGGTGGGATCGTCGATATCGCTGAACTCCATGAACAGCTCCAGGCTGATCGGTTGGCCTTCCTCATCCGTGTCGGATGCCACTATCTCCAGGCGCACCGGCCAACCATCGTTGCGCTCCAACCAGACGTCCACACCGAACTCCCTGGGCAGCCCCTCTTCGCCGCTGCGGCCCAGCAGCACCGGGAACCCCTGTAGGTCCGCCTTATCCAGGCGGAAGTGGATCGTCTCGATCTCGTTCACCACCTCTTCCTCCCCGGACACGGCGGCGAGTGAGGGCGCCAGATCCTCCACCAGGTCCATACAGACTGAGGCGGGGGTGAGGAGTACGTCTTCGTCCGGCGTGGGCGTCTGCTCCTGCCAGATGTCGCCAATCCGTATCCAGCTCTGGTCGCCGATAGTGCGGAGCTCCAGCTCCTCGTCTTGGAATCTGAGGAGCGCCTGGCTGCGGTCCGGCGCTACGAAGGAGCCTTCCAGCTGCATGTCGCTGAGCAGGCTTGTGAGGACCTCAGCGAACTCACTCAGAGGGCTAGGGGTTGCTTCAGACGGCTGCTGGAAGGCTTCCGATTGCAGCTTGAGCGAGATCGAGTAGCGGTAGCTGTCGATGTCTTGGATGGCGGCGCAAGACGCCTGCAGTCCGGAGCCGCTGCACGCCCACATGATGAGGGCTGCCATCGTGGGGACTGTTGTCCAGAATAGGGATCGCAAAATCGTGCCGCCGTTGACAAGTCAGTCTAGCACCGTAGATGCAGGCGGTCAAAAAGTGTTACGCCTATCGTGCCCTTTCCGGGTCAGCCGGTCCGCTCGGCGCGGTGGCTCTGGATGTAGTCGATGCTCTTCCGGAACCAGCTCTCGTCGATGCGGCGGCTCGCCATCAGATAGTTGAGCATCGTCTCCAGGCCCAGGATGGAGATCAGGTTGTAGCCGTGCTTCTGGAGCCGTTCGCGGGCGCCCTCCTGGCGGTCCAGAAGCACCACCACGTCTTTCACCGTGAGCCCCGCCTCGATCTGGAGGAACGCTGCCGTCTCGATGACGTTACCGCCGCTGGTAATCAGATCGTCCACCAGAAGGACGGTCTCGCCGCGCTCGTACTTCCCCTCCACGAAGGCGCGGGCGCCGTTGCGCTCCTTCGCCGGGTGGATGTAGATGAGGGGAACCTTGCTGGCCAGCGAGTGAGCCATAGCCAAATGTAGCCCTCCAAAGAGGATGCCACTTACCCGCTGGAACGGTTGCACCCGGGGGTTCAGCATCCGTTGCAGCGTTTGCACCTCCTGGTGGATGACGCGTCCGGCTCTCTGCAGCGCGCGCGGGTCGCTGATGAGGAGGCGCAGATTCACGTACACCGGCGAATGCAGTGTCGTGCGGCCCACGGTGAAGTCTCCGAACTGGACTGCGCCCAGGTCCCAGAGCGCCTTCGCTAGCCAGAGGTTACCGGTGTCTCGTAGTGATTGGGGCATATCTGGTCGCAGACAGCGGAAGAGGCTCTCCCAGCCGGGGGTAGGCCTGCTTTCGGCCGTTGGAACAGCGCGACGATAACACTCGCGGTTCGGGGTGTCAAGATAGCGATGCCAGACGCTGACGCCGTGCCGCCCGCCAGGCTGCGGCCACTTCTCGATTGGCGGTATCCTTGGGAATCCGACCGCGTAGCGCTGTCAGTAGGTTTTCCGCGGCTAGTTTGGCCATGTGCTCTCGTGTAGCCACGCTGGCGCTGGCGACGTGGGGCACGATCACCACGTTCTCAAGCGTGAGGAGCGGGTCTTCCGGCTGAATAGGTTCGGGATCGGTCACGTCGAGGGCGGCGCCGCCGATGCGCCCGAGCTTGAGGGCTTCGTACAGCGCCGTCTGATCGACCAGAGATCCGCGGCTGGTGTTCACAAGGACGGCCGACTCCTTCATCAGTCCTAGCTCCCTTCTGCTGATGAGGCGACGGGTCTCCGCTGTCAGCGGGACGTGCAGCGTAACGAAGTCCGACTGCCGCAGTAGCTCCTCCAGGGGCAGGAAGGTCATCCCGTACCGGCGCTCGAGCCTGGGCTTGCGGCTGTTGCTGTGGTAGACGATGCGCATGCCGAAGCCGCGCGCCCGTTTGGCTACCGCTGCTCCCACGCCGCCCATGCCCACGATCCCCAGCGTGGCGCCGAACACGTCCCGGCCCAGCAGGATGGACGGCCCCCACGTTCTCCAGCGGCCCGCCCGCACGTATCGGTCCGCTTCCGGGATGCGGCGAGCGGCCGCCAGCAGCAGGGCGAAGGTGAAATCAGCCACCGTCTCGCTGAGGACGCCGGGCGTGCGCGTCACCAGAACGCTGCGCTCGCTCGCCGCCGGAAGGTCAATGTTGTCGAAGCCGGTGGCCATATTGCTCACCACGATTAGGTTGGGAGCGCCGTCCAGCAGCGTCGTGTCCACGCGGTCGGTCAGCAGCGTCAGCAGCCCGTGGCAGCCGGCAGCTTGCGACCGGAGCTCCTGTGGCGGCGGGGGCAACTCCTCCTCCCACACGCGCAGCTCCGTGTGCTGAGCTAGCAGATCGAGAGCGCCGCCCGGCAGGCGGCGCGTCACGAATACTGTGGGCTTGGCCACGTGCCTAGCCGGCGGCGGCCGGTCGGCGCTGGTCCGGCTCCTTCCCGCTCCGGAATTGCGGCTTGTAGGTCGTCTCCTCGCCGCGGAGCTGGTCGTAGTGCATGCGATCGTGCCGGTAGTATGACCTCAGCCACTGCATGACAGTGAGGGTGCCGAACACGGCGCTGGTCGCCGTGCGGTCGTAGTCCTGGGGGCGCATTCGCTCCATGACAGCCAGCGTCTTCTCGCGCTGCGCGCGCATCTCCGTGATGTGCTCGGGAACAGCGTTCAGGTGGGCGCGCTCCAGGGGGATTGCGACAGGCTCTCCCTGTACGCCGTCCAGGTTGGCGCCGTCCTCCGCGAGCGCCTTCTCCACCCATGCGCGGTAGGCGCTCTCCATCTCGCACAGGTGGGACATCTGCTGCTTGGCGGTCCACTCCTCCGGCTTGAGGGGCGTGCTCGCCTCCTCATCGCTGAGGCGCTCGAGGGTGGAGAGCAGCTTGCCGCGCTCCTCCGCCATCTTCTCCCGCAGCTCCTTGATCGGGACTTCCTCGGCCATGGTGGCACTCCTAGCGCTAGTGATAGCCGCGACGCCGGGTCTGTCGTTGAGCGCCGCCGGATGCTAAGATTATACTCGGAGGCGATTGCAAAGTAATCCGTGTGCAAATCGCGACAATCCCGGAAGCGAGGAGGTCGGGTCGGATGCCCACTAAGGATCCGCAGGAACCCTTCACCCGTATCACCGTGGACGAGGGGAAGGAGTTGATGACCAGCGACAACGTAGCCGTCATTGACGTGCGGGAGCCCCACGAGTACAACGCTGGCCACGTGCCGAACGCCACGCTTATCCCCGTCGCCACCGTGTTCGCTCG
>CAJXNA010000082.1 GCA_913056415.1 uncultured Chloroflexota bacterium
CCTCACCTATCGGCGTGGTCCTCATGCCAGCCTCTCCGCTATCGGCGCCACGCCCGTCTCCAGCAGGTCCAGCACCACCGCCGGGTACACCCCCACCGCGAAGATCACCGCCACCATCGCCAGCAGTGGCCCTCGCTCCCACCAGGCGGTTGCGTCGCTGATCTCCTTCCACTTCTCGTTCAGCTCGCCCCAGAACACCCGCTGGATCATCCACAGGATGTATCCCGTCGTGAGCACTATGCCGATGACGCCCACTATCGTGAAGAACTCGTGCTTATCGAAGGTGCCCAGGAACACCGTCACCTCTGCGACGAACCCCGCCAGGCCGGGCAGCCCCAGCGAGGCCAGCCCCGCTATCACCATCATCGTCGCGATGAACGGCATCCGGTGGGCCATCCCCGAAAGATCACCGATGTTCCGCGTGTGGGTGCGGTCGTAGATCATCCCCACGAGGACGAACAGCAGGCCGGTGATCAGCCCGTGCGTGAACATCTGCATCGCCGCCCCCGCCAGCCCCACCGTCCCCAGCGCCGACGCTCCCAGCAGCACGTACCCCATATGACTTACGCTCGAATACGCGATCAGCCGCTTCAGGTCGGTCTGCATCAGCGTCACCAGCGCCCCGTAGATGATGCTCACCGCCGCGAACCCGGCCAGCCACACTGAGGCGTCTCGGGCCACGTCCGGCATGATCGAGAAGCAGAGGCGGAGGATGCCGTAGCCCCCCATCTTCAACAGCACCCCGGCCAGAATCACGCTAACCGCCGTCGGCGCGTCCGTGTGCGCGTCCGGCAGCCAGGTGTGGAACGGCACCACGGGCAGCTTGATCCCGAAGGCGATGATCAGCAGCAAGAACATCGTCCAGGCCGGGAGAATCGCCCCCTTGATCTCGCCTAGCTGTCCCAGCTCGCGGATGTCGAACGTCCCGGCCGTAAACCCCAGCGTCAGAATCCCCACCAGCATTAAGCTGGACCCGAACAGCGTATACAGGACGTACTTCCAGGCCGAGTACAGCTTGCGGCCGCTCCCCCAGATAGAGATCAGGAAGAACATCGGGATGACCTCTATCTCCCAGAATATGAAGAACAGCACGAAGTCCAGGGCGCTGAACACCCCCAGCAGGCTCGTCTCCAGCACTAGGATCCAGGCGAAGTACTCCCTCGGCCGCAGGTCAATCCGCCAGGAGATGAGCACCGCCACCAGGAACAGGAAGCCGGTGAGCGCCACCAGCGCTAGCGAAAGGCCGTCCACGCCCACGGCGTACTGGAGCGTGAAGTCGACAAAGTCCGACTTCAGCCAGGTAGTGCTATCGACGAACTGGAAGCCGCCCGGGTCGCGGTCGTAGGCGGCGAACAGCGTCAGCGTCAGCGCCAGGATCACGGCGCCGACCCCGGCTGCTATCCACTTCGCCCAGCTCTCCCGCTCACGCGGCAGCAGCAGGATGGCGGCCACTCCTGCGATCGGGAAGAATACGATAAAGGTGAGCACATCTACCTCAGGGATTCGCTATCAGCACGCCGGCGATCATGGCCACCACGCCGATGAATATCGCTGCCCCGTAGATCTGCGCCTGCCCTGCCTGCGCCAGACGGAATTTCTCCGAGCTAAGTCGCATCAGAGAGGCCAGGCCGTTGACCACCCCGTCAATCACGTAGCGGTCCCAGGCGTGCAGAGCGGCAGCCGCGCCCCGCATGATCACCCCCTTCAGGATCACCGTCTCGTACAGCTCGTCCAGGTAGTACTTCCGGTCCAGCAGCACCTGCAGCGGCTCCAGCGCCGCGCTCACCTCCTCGGCGCGGATCACCTTCCGGCTGTAGATCGCCCAGGCCAGCCCAAGTCCTGCCAGGCCTACGGCTACCGAGACCACCGATATCCACAGGACGAACTCCCCCGCCGCCACCAGCTCATGCGTCTCCTCCGGCAGCCATCCTTCCAGGATGTCGCTCATCCCGCCCGTGATGTTCACAAAGCCCACCGTCGCGGCCAGCGTCGCCAGCACCACCAGCGGCAGCAGCATCACCCACGGCGACTCGTGCGGCTTGGCCTGCCCCGCCTCCGCGCCCTGCTCCGAAGCCTGCCCTGTCCGCTTTGCGGACTCCCCCGATGAATCGGGGCTCGGAGAGCCTGTCGCAGGGGCCTCGCCGCCCTTGTACTCGCCCCCAAACGTCAGGAACAGCATCCGGCCCACGTACACGGCGGTGAGGAACACCCCTGCCAGCGCCGTCCAGAAGATGAGCGGCTTCTCCGCCCAGGCCTCGATGAGAATCTCGTCCTTGCTCCAAAACCCGGCCAGCGGAAACACACCCACCAGCGCCAACCCCGCCACAGTCGTGGTCAGGAACGTCATCGGCATGAATCGGGCCAGGCCGCCCATCTTCCGCATGTCGAAGGTGCCGGTCGCGTGATTCACGGAGCCCGCGCCCAGAAACAGCAACGCTTTGAAGAAGGCGTGCGTGAACAGGTGAAAGATCGCCGCCCCGATAGCGCCTACGCCCAGCGCCATCATCATGTATCCCAACTGGCTGATCGTGGAGTAGGCCATCACCCGCTTGATGTCGGTTGCCACGATGGCCAAGCTGGCCGCCATGATCGCCGTGATCGCCCCCACCACTACCACGGCGTTGATCGCCTCCTCGGACACGATGAACACGGGGAAGAAGCGCGCCACCAGGTACACGCCCGCCACCACCATCGTCGCGGCGTGGATCAAGGCGGAGACCGGCGTCGGGCCCTCCATCGCGTCCGGCAGCCAGACGTGCAACGGGAACTGCGCCGACTTGCCCGCCGCCCCGGCGAAAAGACCCAATGCGAACAACGTGATCACGCTCGACCCTATCATGCCTGTGGCCGCCAGGTGCTGTATCTGGCCGATATCTAGCTGGTCCGTCCGTGTCCAGATCAGCAGGATCGCCAATAGGAACCCCACGTCGCCGATGCGGGTCACTACGAACGCCTTCGTCGCCGCCCGGCGCGCCGAATCGCGGTAGAACCAGAAGCCGATCAGCAGGTAGGAGCATAGCCCCACCAGCTCCCAGAACACGAACAGCTGCAGGATGTTCGAGGCCAGCACCAGCCCCAGCATCGACCCTGTGAACAGCGACATGAAGGCGTAGTAGCGGTTGTAGCCCGGGTCGCCCCGCATGTACCCCTGGGAGTAGAACTGCACGAGCAGCGACACGGACGTCACCACGATGAGCATGATCGCTGCCAACCCGTCGACGGTGACGCCGATGTCGACTCGCAGCGGCCCAACGACCACCCACTCGTGGGCGTCGAAGCCGATGCGCGCTCCGTCCTCCTGAAGGACGCTATCCAGCGCCCACAGCGACAGGAGGAATGAAGCGGCGATAGCCGCCATCGTCAGGTAGCCGCTGAGTCGCGCCCTCCACACCGCTCGTCCTGAGCCTGTCGAAGGACGGGTCAACCCCAGTAGGGCGGCCAGAGAGATGACCGCGAACGACCCAAAGGGCAGAAACAGTATCGCCCAGACTACGCCTTCGGGGATCTGGTTCAGCACGCTATATCTTCCTCAGGATCTCCTGCGCTACGTGCGTCTTTCCCAACGGCACGTACAGCGTGTACGGCTCCAGCTCCGCCGCGTTCGCCCAGCCGGAGGCCGGTACCACCTGCACCGAGATCGCCTCAGCGTTGAGAAGCTCCTTCCAGATCTCCGCCGTGTAGGCGTTCTTCGTCTCCATCAGCTTCGTCCACATAGCACCCTGCCCTGAGCTTGTCGAAGGATCACCACTTCAAGAGGTCCATTCGGTCCACGTCTATCGTCTCGCGGTTGCGGTACACCAGCATGGCCAGTGCCAGCGCCACCGCCGCCTCCGCCGCCGCCACCGTGATCACGAACACCACGAACACGTGGCCCGTGACGTCGGTCGCCGGGCTGACAAACCGCGAAAAGGCGATGAACGTCAGATTCACCGCGTTGAACATCAGCTCGATCCCCATCAGCACGCCCACGAAGTTTCGCTTCGCCAGCGCCATGTACAGCCCTATGGCGAACAGCAACGCGCCCAGGGCAAGGTAATGTTCCAGCTCTATCGCCATGTCACTCCTCCTCCGTGCCCTCGGGGTGCACCAGCACGATCGCGCCCAGCATCGCCACTAGCAGCAGCACCGCCGCCATCTCGAACGGCAGCACGTACTTGTCCAGCAGCGATTCCCCTATCGCGGACGCCGTCTCCTCGAAACCTCCCCGCTCCACCACGGTCCAGTCCGTGTCCAGGCTGACCAGGCTGATCGTAAACGCCACCAGCCCCGTCAGCAGGATCGCGGGGATCTGAAAGAACGTCTCCGCGTTGTCGCGGCTGGCCCGTGGCGTCAGCATGACCGCGAATAGGAGCAGCACCGAGATCGCCCCCACGTAGATCAGCACCTGCACCACAGCCACGAAATCAGCTGACAGAGTTATGTAGAGCCCAGCCACGCCCAGGAAGCTCGTGATCAGCAGCACGACGGCGCGAATCAGGTCTCGAATGACCACTACCGCCAGGGCGGAGCCGAGCGTTAGCGCCGCCAGCAGCCAGAAGGCGACGATGCTGCCGGTGTCCTCCAACTACGCCTCTTCCAGCGGCCGTGTAGGCCGGTCACCGTGCCCATCGGCAGGCCGGTAGTATATGGCCCCCAGCTCCTGGGTGAGCACTGCCCGCTTCGCCCTTCGCTCCGGGCTCAGGTGCCCCATGAACGTCGCCCAGCCGACGATCAGCGCCACGGCCAGCGTCCAGTTGATAACGGCGAAGATAGGGAGCACCACCTCCGCCGGGTAGTCGCCCTCGTGCCAGATCAGGACCTGCGCTCCTACCACGAGAATGTGGATGAAGAGAAGCTCCAGCAGGAACTTCCAGGAGAACGCCATCAGCTGGTCGATGCGCAGCCGGGGCAGGGTGCCGCGCGTCCAGATGAACAGGAAGAACACCAGGTACAGCTTCGATAGGAAGATCAGCCACCCCGGCACCCACTCCTCCAGCCCCCAGGCCGTCCAGCCGCCCAGAAACAGCGTGACCACAACCCCTGACACGGCGAACGCCGCGAAGTACTCCGCCGCGTAGAAGAAACCGAACTTGATCCCCGAGTACTCCGTGTGATAGCCGGCCACGATCTCCGACTCCGCCTCCGAGATGTCCATCGGCGAACGGTTGATCTCCACCGCCGAGGCGATGAGGAACGCCACCAGCGCCAGCGGCTGAAGGAGAAACATCCAGGTGTTGAACTCTGACTGCCAGGCGACGATATCCCCCAACCGCATGCTGCCCGCGAAGATCACTACCCCTAGCAGCGCGAACGCCTGCACCAGCTCGTAGCTGATCAGCATCGCGATCGCCCGCATCGACCCCAGAAGGGCGAACTTGTTGTTCGATGCCCAACCGCTGATGAATATCGCTATCGCGTTGATGGACGTTATGGCGATAACGAACAGCACCCCCACGTTGAGGTCGGCCAGGGACATCCCCTCTCCGAACGGGATCACGGCGAACACCACCAGCGCCGGGATGAAGATGAGCACCGGGCCCAGCCAGAACAGCGGCTTGTCGGCGTAGCGATTGGTGATCGCTTCCTTGAGCAGCAGCTTCAGCGCGTCAGCGATCGGCTGGAGCAGCCCCCATGGGCCCACCCTGTTCGGGCCGATCCGCGCCTGCATCCGCCCGATGACCCGCCGCTCTATCCAGATGAACGCCAGCTGGCTGACCAACAGCCAGAGCAGTATCGCCACGATGCCTATGAGCCCCGAAACCACGTACGGGATCCAATCGGGCCCACCCAGGTCGCGGATCCAGTCCAGAAATGCGCCCACGGCGTTGCCCAAGTCGCGCAGGTCGTACCACTTCGCCAGGACCGGCATCAGCGGTCTATCTCGCCCACGATGATGTCGATGCTGCCCAGGATGACGATCGCGTCGGCCACCGTCGTCCCTATCGCCAGGTCACGCAGCGGCGTCAGGTTGATGTACGAAGGGGAGCGGATGTGAAACCGGTACGGTGCGGGGCCGCCGTCGCTCACGATGTAATACCCCAGCTCGCCCCGAGGCGACTCGATGCGCCCGTACGCCTCGCCGGCTGGGACCCGGATGGCCAGCGGCGCCGAAGGTGCGCCCCCGGGCTGCGCCGTGGCGGTCGTTATCTGCGAGTGCACGGGGCCCTCCGGCATCATCTCCAGGCACTGCTCCACGATGTGGATGCTCTGTCGCATCTCGGCCAGCCGCACCAGAAAGCGGTCGTAGGCGTCGCCGTCGGTGCCGACACAGATGTCGAACTCCAGCTTGTCGTAGACGCAGTAAGGGTCAGCCTTGCGGATGTCCCAGGCGACGCCGCTCCCCCGCAACATCGGTCCGCTCAGCGAGCAGTCGATCGCCACCTCCGGCGTCAGCACACCGATGCCGCGGGAGCGGGCGATGATAATCTCGTTCTCCAGCAGCAGGTTCTCGTACTCGTCCATCCGCTTCGGCAGCTCCTCGATGACCTTGTGGGCTGCGGGCATGAACTCCGGCGGAACGTCTCTGGACACCCCGCCGATTCGCATGTAGTTTGTCGTCAGCCGGGCGCCGCAGGCCATCTCGAACAGGTCCAGGATCTTCTCCCGCTCGCGGAACATGTGCATGACCGGCGTCTGCCAGGTGCCGCAGTCGTTGGCGAACACGCCCACCGCCATGAGGTGGCTGGCGAACCGCTGCAGCTCCGACATGATCACCCGCAGCCACTGCGCCCGCTCCGGCGGCTCGATCCCGCACAGCTTCTCCACCGCCAGCACGTAGGCCAGGTTTCCGGTCATCGCCGCCACGTAGTCGGTTCGGTCCGTGAAAGGAATGTTCTGGGTGTAGCTGCGCTCCTCGGCCAGCTTCTCCATGCTTCGGTGCAGGTAGCCGATCACCATGTCCGCGTCGATGATCCGCTCGCCGTCCAGCGTCAGGCGCATGCGGAACACGCCGTGGGTGCTGGGGTGCTGTGGCCCTATATTGACCACGAACGGCTCCGTCTTCATCGCCACCGCTAGCCCCTCCCCTCCAGCTTGCCGCCCGGCTCGCCGGGGTAGCGCTCCAGCCCCGCCATCTGGCCGCCGGGGAAGTTGAGCCAGTCCTTTCGCAGGGGGTGGCCGGGGAACCCCTCCCACAGGAAGATGCGCCGCAGGTCAGGGTGGCCCTGGAAGCGGATCCCCAACAGATCAAACGCCTCCCGCTCCTGGAGGTGGGCGCCGCGCCAGACCGCCACCACGGACGGCGCCTCCGGGTTGTCGTGGTCGTCGCAACGGGTCTTCAGGGTGGTCGCCTGATTGCGGCTGATCGATAGCAGATGATAGACCACCTCGAAGTGGTCCAGCCAGTCCACGCCGGTGAGGGAGCTGAGGAAGCGGAAGTCAAGCTCAGGGTCGTCTCGCAGGAAGGTACAGACCTCTAGCAGACGGTTCGGCTTCACCTCCACCCACTCGGGCGTGGCGTCTACAACCGCGTCGGGGAGCTTTGGCTGGAGGCGGTGCGCGAGATCAAAGCCGGACAGTACCGCCGTCATGCGGTGGCACCCCCGCCCCGATCCGATCGGGGCGGCGCCAGGCTGCCAACCACCATGCCGCATTCCCTGCCTACCTGCCTGCCGGTAGGCACGGCCGGCAGGCAGGCTTTCGGGTGCGGTCTCACGTCACAGCCACTCCAGGGCCTTCTTGCGCCATGCGTAGGCCAGGCCGATGGTCAGGATGACTATGAACGTGACCACCGCGATGAAGCCGGTGACCGCGGCCTCGTCGAGCGAGACGGCCCAGGGGTAGAGAAACACGGCCTCCACGTCGAAGATCACGAACAGCAGGGCGTAGTAGTAGTAGCGGAAGTTAAACTGGACCCAGGTCGTGCCCTCCGTCTCCACACCGCACTCGAAGATGTCCTCCTTGATCGGATCGGGTGCTTGGGGGCGTATCTTGAGCAGGCCTAGCATCCAGGAGGAGGCGATCCCTCCCAGGGGGAAGATGAGCGCAAGGAGGAGGAGAAAACCTACGTGGCCCCAATCGGAAAGCATATGGCCCGAACTTTGTGAATTTTTTCGCTACCGGCTTCGCGCCAGTATAGCACACTTCATTTCTTGGTGGAATGCTGCACTGTTTGGGGGTCTAGGCAGCCTTCCCTTAAGGCTGTGCCAGCAACCACCTATTCGGAAAGCGAGATGCTACCG
>CAJXNA010000083.1 GCA_913056415.1 uncultured Chloroflexota bacterium
TAGGCGCTGGCCCGGCTGGAGCTCGCCCAGGTCACCCAGGCCGGAGACGAGAACGTTCTCTCCCAGACCGCCGCGAGGGATTTCGATACTGAGCTGAGCGGCGGTGTCAGTCACCGCTTCCTCAGCTACCACCGAGACCTGGCGTTTGTTGGGCTGGCCGGCGCTGGTGCCGTGACGCGAGGTTTCGCCGGCGTGAAAGTCGCCCACGATGCCGTGCGGGCCAACGTTGACCTCCGCCTGAGGGTGTTTGGGCACTCCGCCCTCAGCGCTCAGGCAGACGGCGACGACGTTGCCGCGGGTTGTCATGCCTCTACAGCTCCGGGTGCTGCTTGTGCCAGTCGCTGGCCTGCTCGTAAGCGTAGGCGGCGCGAAACAGGGAGGGCTCGTCGAACGGCTTGGCGAGGATCTGGAGGCCGATGGGGAGCCGGGAGCCGTTGTCGCCCCGGCTGAAGCCGCAGGGGACGGAGATGCCCGGCAGGCCGGCGATGTTGACGGGGATGGTGAGGACGTCGCTGAGGTACATCTGGAGGGGGTCGTCCGTCTTCTCGCCCAGCTTGAAGGCGGTTGTCGGCGAGACCGGCGCCACCAGGACGTCGTGGTCCTGGAAAGCGGCGTCGAACTCGCGGCGGATGACGGTACGCACCTTCTGGGCCTTCAGGTAGTAGGCGTCGTAATAGCCGGCGGAGAGGGCGTAAGTGCCCAGCATGATGCGCCGCTTCACCTCGTCCCCAAAGCCGAACTCGCGGGTCTTCTCCATATTCTCCCACATGCTCTTGCCTTCGCTGTAGGAGTAGCCGTACTTGACGCCGTCGTAGCGGGCGAGGTTGGCCGAGGCCTCGGAGGGGGCGATGATGTAGTAGACGGCCAGGGCGTGGTCGGTGGAGGGGAGGGAGACCTCCCAGTCGACCTCAGCGCCCAGGCCGGCCATCTGGTCGATGGCGGCCCGGACGGCCTGGCGGACGTGCTCGTCCAGCCCTTCCATGAAGTACTCCTTGGGTACGCCGATGCGCATCCCCTTCAGGTCGGGCGCCAGCGCCTCGGTGACGGTGGGGACATCCAGGGAAGCGGAGGTGGAGTCGCGCTCATCGTGCCCGGCGACCGCCTGGAAGACGAGGGCGGCGTCGCGCACGGAGCGGGTGAGGGGGCCGATCTGATCCAGAGAGGAGCCGAAGGCGATGAGGCCGTAGCGGGAGACACGGCCGTAGGTGGGCTTGAAGCCGACGATGCCGGAGTGAGAGGCGGGCTGACGGATGGAGCCGCCGGTATCGGAGCCGAGGGCGTAGAACGCCATGCCGGCGGACACGGCGGCGGCCGGGCCGGAGGAGGAGCCGCCGGGGACGCGCTCCTTATCCCAGGGGTTGCCTGTGGGCCCGAAGGCGGAGTTCTCGCCGGAGGATCCCATGGCGAACTCGTCCATATTGGCCTTCCCCAGCATCACGCATCCGGCTTCCTTCAGCCGCTGGACGGCGAAGGCGTCGTAGGGGGGTACGAAGCTCTCCAGGATGCGGGAGGCGCAGGTGGTGCGGACCCCCTTGGTGCAGAGCACGTCCTTGATGGCGGCGGGTATGCCGGTGAGGGGGCCTGCATCGCCGCGGGCGATGCGCTCGTCGGCCGCCTCGGCCTGTGCCAGCGCCTCTTCTTCGGTAAGGGTGAGGAAAGCGTGGAGGGAGTCGTCGAGGGCGCGCACGCGATCGAAGGCGGCGCGGGTAAGCTCTACGGATGACACCTCGCGCCGGGCCAGGAGGTCTGCGGCCTCGTGGGCGGCGAGGTAGTGAAGGGGGTCCATTTAGCTATCCCCGCGCAGTGAAGTGCGCGGCTCGGTATAGAGTGTTCATCAAGCCTAGGACATCTGGTCCCTGCATCTCATTCCAGGATGGCGCGGACACGGAAGTGGTCGTCCTCGCGCTGGGGGGCGTTGGCCAGCACCTCCTCCTTGTCGATGGAGGGGTGGGGCTCGTCGTCCCGCATGACGTTGTGCATGGCGAGTGTGTGGGCGGTGGGCGGGACGTTCTCCGTGTCCACCTCCTGAAGGCGCTCGAAGTAGTCGAGTATCTGCGAGAGCTGGCTCTGAAAGCGCGACACCTCGTCGTCGCTGAGGCCGACGCGGGCGAGCCTGGCGTTATGCCGTACTTCTTCCGGAGTGAGGGGCAAGAAGATCTCTCCTGCGGTGTATATGGGACAGGTTGGAAACCATTATAGCAGCGTGACGTTCTAGAGGTAGGCCGGTGTTTGTTCACCGGCCTTACCGCGCGATAGGATGAATGTATTGAGTGGGCAGCAGGAAGTGGAGATGGTAGATAAGCGCGCCTCCCTTGGTCATCCCAGCCAGATATGGACGCGAGGGCTGGAGCGCCGTCTGGAGATGGTGCGACGGGAGGTGCCGCTGGAGGGGAAGAGCATCCTGGACATCGGTTGCGGTGTGGGGGCGTTCGTGAGGCGGCTGCGCGAGTTCTCCCAGGACGTGTACGGGGTGGACGTCGATGAGGAGCGGGTGCGCGAAGGGGCGGCGCAGGTGCCGAACCTGGCGCTGTCCGTGGGCGAGTACCTCCCATTCGCCGACGACACGTTCGATGTGGCGCTGCTGCACGAGGTGATCGAGCACGTCACGGATGATCTCGTCACCCTGCGGGAGGTGCGCCGCGTGCTCCGGCCGAACGGCCGGGCGGTGGTCTTCTGCCCTAACCGCCTGTACCCGTTCGAGACGCACGGCGTGTTCCTGGGGAGGCGATACGTGTTCGGGAACGTGCCGCTGGTGAACTGGCTGCCGGATGTCGTTCGTAACCGGTTAGTGCCCCACGCCAGGGCTTACACCCACGCGGACCTCCAGCGGCTGTACCGCCGGGCCGGTCTTCGCGAGCGTCTGCATACGTACGTTTTCCCGGGGTTTGACCACGTGGCGGCGCGGCGCAAGGTGGTTGGGAAGGCGCTGCGGATAGCGCTTTACCCGTTGGAGCGCACCCCGCTGCGAATCTTCGGGCTATCGCACTTCGTTGTATTAGAGAAGGTCTGATCTCTCTGTGGCTAGGATTTACAAGTACAGGCGGAACCGCGTAAAGCGGGCGGCGCTGCAGCGCAGCCGCTTGATGCGTGCTCGCTGGCATTGGCTCTTGAGCGTGACGATGGTCGCGGTCCTGGGTGGACTGGTGACTATCGGCGTGTTCGGGTTCCTCATCTACCGCGCCTACGCCCATGACCTCTTGGCCCCCGAGGACGCGATCGCCAATTCAGCCATCGGGACGAGCATCGCCTACGACCGTAACGGAGAGTACCTGTACGAGTACATCGATCGTCTGGGTGGGCTACGCAACCCGGTTCCGCTGGAGGAGATGTCGCAGTACATGATCGATGCCACAGTGTCGACGGAGGACGCAAGCTTCTACGGCAACCCGGGGATCAACTTCAAGGGGCTGCTCAGGGCGGCCACGGAGAACCTAACACCGTTCGGCCCCGGCTTTTTCGAAGGGAGCGGCGGCAGCTCCATCACCCAGCAACTGGTGAAAAACGTCTACATCGAGCCGGAGAGGCGGTTCGACCGCCGCATCGAGCGCAAGGTGAAGGAGACGGTAATCGCCCTGGAGCTGAAGCGGAAGTACTCCGACGATCAGATCCTGGAGTGGTATCTAAACACCATCGATTACCTCAACTTTTCCTTTGGCGTGAAGGCGGCCGCTGAGCGCTACTTCGGCGTCTCCGCCAAGGAGCTGACGCTGGCCCAGGCGGCGATGTTGGCGGGGATTCCGCAGGCCCCCGGCCTCTACTCCCCTGTCGTGCCGGACAACGTGGATCGGGCGAAGGCGCGGCAACGGGAAGTGCTGAACCTGATGGTCAAGCACAGCTACATTACCCAGGCTGAGGCGGACGAGGCGGCGGCCGAGGAGCTGACGTACGAGAAGAGTGGCTTCTTTATCCAGGCCCCCCACTTCGTGTTCTACGTCCGGGACGAGCTGCAGAAGATGTGCGAGAAGGGGATGTTCGATCCGCCGGGCGACTTGTCTTGCGAGAAAGTAGTGTCCCAGGGCGGACTGCGCATTACCACCTCCGTGGACATGGGCCTCCAGCGCATCGGTGAGGGGATAATCGAGAGCATTATCAGCAGCAATGAGGAGCGGTTCCTTGGGCATAACGGCGCCATCGTGGCGATCCAGTCGGGAACGGGCGAGATCCTGACCTACGTCGGCAGCCGGGATTTCTTCCGTGATGACATCGCTGGGCAGGTGGACATCATCTCAGCGGAACGGTCGCACGGGTCAACGATGAAGCCGTTCACTTATCTGACGGCGTTCGAGCAGGGCTGGGTGCCTTCTACCCTTGTGCGGGACGCTCCCTTGAAGCTGGACGTGGGCGGCAATCAGGTGTCCGTGAACAACTGGAACAAGAGATACTTGGGCAACATCACGGTCCGCAAGGCGCTTTCGGAGTCGGTGAACGTGTCGGCAGTGAACACGGTGATGGAGGTGGGGATCACGGAGTTCCAGAAGACGGCCCACCGCCTGGGGATCACCGGCCTTAACCGCAATGATTGCGGGCCGACCATCACCCTTGGCGCCTGCGAGGTGAAGATGATCGATCAGGCCTACGCCTACAGCGTGCTGGCCAACGGCGGCAAGATGATGGGCATGCCCACGGTGCAAGACTTGCCGGACGGCTTCCGTGAGCTGGACCCAGTGGCCGTGCTTCGGATCGAGGATGCAGAGGGGAACCTGCTCTACGAGTTCGAGGGGCCTGAGGAGCGGCAGGTGGTGAAGCCGGAGCACGCGTACATGATTACGGATATCCTGTCCAATAACGCGATCCAGTGGAGCAGGCTCACCTTCGGCTGGACGGCGACCTCCAAGACTGGGACCAGCGAGGACTTCCGAGACAACGTAGTGCTGGGATACTCGCCGGGGCCTGAGGGCTTGGTGGTAAACGTGTGGATGGGCAACGCGGACAACACCCCCATGGCCGAGGGCGCCTTTAGCTCTGCCGGCGCCGGCCCCATGTGGAAGGCCTTCATGGCCGAGGCGCATGAGTACCTGAAGATACCCAAGGCAAAGTTTGAGGTGCCGGATACCATCGTCATCGCCAAGTGTGGCGGGCGGTCAGAGTCGTTTGTGAAGGACGAGCAGCCCACGAAACCGGGTACCTGCAAGGCGCCGAAGCCGGGGGCCAGCGGAAACGAGACGCCGACGCCCACTCCCAAGGTGCCCAAGTTCGCGCCCCGCGACGTCCCCTCACCCACCTCTACTCCAGAGCCTGATTCCACGCCCACGCCTACGCCTACGCCTGATGCCACACCCACGCCGGAACCGACACCAACGCTGGAGCCCACACCTTCTCCGGAGGCGACGCCGGAGGGGGAAGGCGCAGGGCGGGGCGTCAACCAGACTAGCAGCGCGGTGGAAGACGGGGCGTATGGCCCCAGGCGCTTGCTCGTGCTAGCCTAGCCTGGATGATGGGCGGCCTGCCCCCGTTACGTTAGGGGCGGAGCCGAAACAGGGGTCGAACGTATCGCCGATGCACCAGGGGCGCCGCTAGTGCGATGTCCTGTGCCTGAGGATACCCAGGGAGTAAGATTGAGGGGAAAGGCTGGCCAGAGACATGGTTGAGGACTCACGACAGGAGAGCGACCCGCGCGCCATTCACACGGTAAAGCCGGGTGATCGGGTGTTGCGGCTGCGCGCTCACCGGCGCCGGCTCCCCCTCATCGAGCGGAGGGTAGGCGGCCCGCTGATGGCGGCGATCGATCTGTTTGCCGACATCGCTACGCAGACACCGATAGTGCCGATGATCGCCACCCTGATGGCCCTGGTGGCGATTGCGCCTATCCCGGTTTTCTTCTTCGAGCAGGGGGCCGCCGATACACAGGTCACATCGTACTGGGTAGGACTGTGGTGGGCGGTATCGGCCTTCAGCACGGTGGGTCACAGTGAAGTAGTGCTGCTGACCACGGGAGGCCGTATCGTCGGCTCCATCTACACCGTCATCAGCGTCGGTCTGTTCTTCGGGAGCGTGATCGCCGCCTTTAGCTCCTACTTCGTGCTGACCTGGCGGCGGCCCAAGCGGATGCTCGTCGATACGGTCACCTACTATCTTCAGCGCATCGACGAGTTGACGGTGGAGGAGCTGGACGATCTGGAGGATATCACCGATGGTCTTTTCCATACGGCCAAGGAGCACGCCGAGCGGGAGCACCGCCACAGCCAGCATGAAGAGGATACAGCGTCGAAGGCGGAACGGCCGTCATCCGATACGGAGTAAGCTAGGCCTTGGCCAGTAGACTATCCAGATCCGCCTCGCTGTGAAGGCTGCGGGCCAGGAGCACGAACTCCACGATGGAGCCGGATCGGTCGCGCAGACGCTGCAGCTTGGGCCCAATGGGGTCTATGGAGCTGGGCGTGTCGGCGTAGGAGCCGTAGAAGGCGAAGTAGGCCTGGTTGATGCGGCGAATGTATACCCCAAAAGATTCGAACTCGTCGCGCTTCTCGTTCATCAGCCTCTCAGCCTCCTCCACGCGTCCTTCGGCCAGCAGCTCCTCGACGCGGAGGCGGAGAGAGCGCATCTCGGTTCGGAAGTCGAAGTCGGCGGACGTCTGCGATGGTGATGGCGGTGGCGTTGGGGAGCCGTAACGTTGGACGAACAGGTCGGCCAGCTCGCGGCCGGCTAGGTTGGCGACCGTCTCGTTCAGCGTGCGCGCCTCCTGGCCGCTGAAGTAGCTGCGGCCGAGCGGATAGAACGCCAGGTACTGGTGGAGCCACTCGTGGATGACGGTCTCCACGACGCTGCGGTAGGAGGCGAGCTCTGGGATGACGCTGGGGTAGGTGGCGATGCCGCCGGTGTTGACGACGAGGGCGGAGACGCCGGTCTCCTCCGTCTCGCTCTCCACGGCGGCGACCGCCTCCGGCTCCAGACCTGGGACGAGGAGATAGCTGCGGTCCAGCTCGATGCGCTCACGGGGGGAGACGGCCAGCAGCTTGGGGGGGCGGTCGAGCTCAAAGTCCAGGGGTGGGAAGAAGAGGTCGATGTCGGAGAAGAGGGGCGGGTTCATGGCGAACCCCTGGTCGCGCAGGAAGTCGCTGATGCGGCCCTCCAGCGTCTCCTCCACCTCGTTCTCGATGGCTCGCCGCTCCCGACGGGCCTCCGCCAGCCGGTCGGGGTCTGAGCCATCGCCCCGACGGGCGCCCGTCTGGGCGCGCTCCAGGCTGCGGATGTCGGCCGTCAGCTCGAAGTAGCGGCCGATGAGGACATCCTCCTCGGCTCGGCTACGGCCGCCGTCGAACACGGTGGCCAGCTTGTACAGCCACTTCTCGGGTAGGTGGCGCAGCTCCCAGCCCACGATGTCATAGGCGTTGCGGTTGGCGACGGCGTCTATAGGGTCGTCGGAGGAGACGTCACGGAACAGGAGGACGCCGCCGGCGGTCGCGCCGACGATGAGCGGAATCACATATAGCGCGAGCACGCCGAGCGTATTGCTCGCGGTGAGCGCGGCCAGGGCACGCTTGCTGTCGATGGGAATCGCGGGTCGGGAGCGCATAGAGGGCCCGGCCCTGATAGGCTTCTTCATGAATAAAAGCAATTCCGCCCGTCAGACGGTTCTCGATTCAAACGATTGACCCTCTTGCGATTGCTGTGTCAGGCTGTTTCCGGCCCCGAGCGGGCGCGAAATGCCGAGGGAGGACAGGATGGGTTCGAAGGGTTCGAGAGCGAAATCCCATGCCGAGTATGCGATCGAGACGGTCGATGGCGAAAACCAGGCGCCTTTTTCCGCAGACGAGTTCAAGGACCGCTTGCAGCGTGTCCGGCAGCAGATGGAATGCCAGCGGATCGATACGCTGCTCGTATCCGATCCCGCCAACCTGTATTATCTGAGCGGCTATCAGTGCTCCTGGTACCAGGATGGCCGGCCGCGGAATTGGTATCCCGCCAGCTGCATTGCGGTGAACGTTAATGCGGACGATTTCATCTATTTCGAAGATGTCGATGAAGTGATCAACAGCCGGATCACCTCGATC
>CAJXNA010000084.1 GCA_913056415.1 uncultured Chloroflexota bacterium
CGAGATCGTCTTGTGACTGGAGTTCAGACGTGTGCTCTTCCGATCTCCGATCGCCCGCGGGCAGCGAAGTAGGTGTCCATTGCTCGATAGCGGCCTGCAATGTGTTGCTGCGGGATGGTTGCGACGTCGTTCCACAGATCGATTCCGAGGCTCAACAGGCACACCCGATGAGACCAGAAAGCATCGCGCAGAGGCCCCCACACTGCGGCTGCCTCCGCCACGACATCGGCAGTCGAGCCAGACGGCGCCGTGGAATGCTCGATCTGACCGCCCGGCTCGAACGTTATCCGGCCGCCGGCATTCGTGGGGAACGCCAGCTCATCTTCGAGACGAGGAAGGATCACTCGCCGTGCGGCCGCGACCTCGGTGACGACGTCGATGATGTGGAGCCAAGGTTAAAGAAAACAAGCTCACGAGCTCAGCAGGTTCGCGTGGCGGTACGGCGAACCTGCAGACCGGTGAGAATCATCTGGGCCCCAAAACATGCTCCGACGCCTTCGCCAGCGCGCATCCGCAACTCCATGAGGGCTTCCAGGCCTAACTCAGCCAGCACAATGTGATGAACCTGTTCTCGTGATGCCTGCGAAGCGACGAGCCAGCCGTGGAGACCCGGCGAGAACTTGGTCGCGATGAGGGCTGCGACGCTGGTAGCCAGACCGTCAAGGACCACCGGGGAGCCGGCCTCGGCGGCACCCAGGCACACCCCTGCCAGAACAGCGAACTCAGGGCCTCCCAAGGCGGCAAGAAGGCGCTCGGGGTCGTTGGGGTCGGTGTGAGTACGGGTCAGAGCAGCCTTGATGATCTCGGCCTTACGTTCCACCATGGCGGTATCGCTTCCAGCTCCCAAACCGACGGCCTCGTCGGGGCCCAACCCGGTCATAGCGCAGGCTAGGGCTGTGGCGATGGTGGTGTTACCGACCCCGACTTCGCCGAGACCGAGCTCCTCTACTCAGCCCCCAGGCAGCGTCACAGCCCCTTCCTCGACACCGGCGCCGAGGCCACCGCCCGCGCCGACAACGAAGCCCGCAACCAGACCATCCACACCACCCGCGCAGACGAGATCACAGCCCCCGTCCACTGCGGCCTAGAGACCAACGACATCATCGCCCTCACCGACGACCGACACGGCCTCACCGCCGCCAACCGCCGCGTCCTCTCCCTCCGCCTCCGCTACGACCGCTCAAACAAGCCTCGCTACGACCACGTCATCGAGCTAGGAGCGCCATGACCCAACGCTTCGGCGACGACCCCCAGGCCATCCCCGGCAGCAAGGCCCTCAGAAAAGCCATCGTCCGTGCCTACGACTCCGGCACTCACACCGCCGACATCCAGATCGTCGGCTCACACCCCACCCTCATCCCCTCCGTCCGCGTCGCCACCAACATCCCGCCCGCGGACGTCGTCTCCGGCCGCCAGTGCAGCGTCCTCTTCCTGGACCCCTCCAACCAGGACGACGCCGTCATCATCGCCATCCAGGGCGCCGCCCCATCAGGAGGAGCAAGCGACCACAAGGTCATCGTCAGCGCCGACGACACCACCGCCGACTACCTACTCGCCAAGCTCGCCGCCGGCACCGCCATAACCCTCACAGAGTTGAACCCAGGCGCCGACGAGGACGCCGAGATCGCACACGCCCAGGTCGCCTCCGGCGACCTCCACACCGAGTACGCCCGCCTCACCGGGCGCACCGGCGGCCAGACCCTCCAGGGCGGCGCCGCCTCGGGCGAAGTCCTCACCCTCGCCTCCACCGCCCACGCCACCAAAGGCTACATCCGCGCCCTCGACAACCTCGTCATCAAGGACACGATCGCCATCCTCCAGAACGCCGTCGTCAACATGAGGAAGTCCGGCGACGCCGACGGCTGGGTCGGCCTAATCTGCGACCTGGGCTCTCTCCAGAGCTTCCCCACACCCGGCCAGATGAAGGCCATCACCGGCCAGCTCTCCGCCTCCAACAACGACGCCTCCGCCTCCTCCCAGATATTAGGCCTGGAGTTCCTGGCCGCCAACGCCCGCAACACGGGCTCTCCTACCATCGCTAACCTGATCGGCTGCCAGGCGAAGTTCAGCGCCGCCGCCTCCGGCGCCACCATCACCGACGGCGCCGCCTTCAAAGCCGGCCGCGCCTCCAGCGTGTTCAGCACCTTCACCCGCGCGATGGGCGTCTGGATTCCCAACGTCAGCAAAGGTGTCGACACCACCGTCTACGGCCTCCGCGTCGACGACCAGACGCTCGGCGTCAACCGCTACCTCGCCTGGTTCGGCGGCGCTAACCCCAACCTCCGCGTCGACGCCGGCCCCCCACCAAACGCCGCCCTCACCACCGAAGGCGACACCAACATCTGGGCCGCCATCATGGAGAACGGCGCCGTCACCGTCCGTCAGCTCCGCTGGCGACAGCAGAGCTCGTTAGGCGCAACCGATAAAGTAGCCATCTGGCAGTAGAGGAGGAACACCATGTCGTTCACACCCCAGCAGACCACCCGCGCCCAGGCCCGCCTGGCCGCCGTCGAGCCGCTGATCGCCAACGTCGGCTCGCTCTACGAGATGATCGCCACCGGCGCCCTCACGGACCCCGAGGTCATCGCCGTGTTCACGGCCGTCATCGCCGACCAGAAGGCCACCATCACCGCCTACCTCACCGCCCTCACAGACGCCGGCGACCCCGCACCCATCGACCAGGCCACCGCCACCGTCGGCCGCCTCCGCATCGAGCAGGCCAAAGGCGTCCTCTCCCACCTCCAGCGCGCCCTGCCGGCGCTGTCAGCGCCGATCGCCACCAACGAGGAGGACGCCACCATCGCCCAGCTCACCACCGGCCAGCGCAACGCCATCGCCGCCGACATAGACCGCGCCGTCGCCAAGCTCACCGCCACCATCACCTCGACGTAGAGACGGGAGGAAGAAGATGAACCTGAGCGATATGCGCGACCGCCTCCGCAGCGACCTGCATGACGAAGACCCTACCAACCAGCGCTGGACGGACGCAGAGCTGGACCGCCACATCCAGCACACCGTCCGCGAGTTCAGCCTCTCGGCGCCGCTGGAGGCGAAGACCACCCTCACCACTACGCCGGACAGCCGCGACCTCTCCATCGCCGGGCTCACCGACCTGGTCGCTATCGAGGCGGTGGAGCACCCGGTGGGCGACTACCCACCCGCGTACGTCCCGTTCTCCATCTGGCTCTCCACCCTCACCATGCTCACCGACTCCGCGCCCGGCTCGGCCGAGGACGTCAACGTCTATCACACCAAGCTCCACACCCTGGACGCGACGACCTCGACGCTGCCGGCGCGGTTCGAGGACGTAGTAGCGACGGGGGCCGCGGCCTACGCCGCTCTGGAGTGGGCCTCCTTCGCGACGAATCGGGTGAACGTGGGTGGCCAGGACGTCTGGCGCGATTACCTGACCTGGGGCCAGCAGCGTTTGGCGGAGTTCCAGCGGGCGCTGGCCCGTCACGGCCGCCGCAACACCGTCCGCATCCGCCGCCTCTACCGACCCGCTACCACGCCGGTGGACCAGTCGACGGTCACGGGGCCGTAGCGCCGATGACCTACCTTCGTCGCCGCACTTGCTCGATGAGCGCCGGGAACTCTTCCATGAGCTGCGACCGGGGCACGGCCATGTCGCAACCACCGTCTCGGGCGGCGCGCAGAAGATCGGGCTTGGTGTGCTGGCCGTAGGCGAGAACGGGGACGGGGCCGTCGGCCCCTTCCTTGGCTGCCGCCACCGCCTCCCGCCAGGGAAGACCCTCCGCCTGTAGGTCCAGCACGAGCAAGTCCGGCGGGGCTGAGTCCAAGGCATCGCGGACAGCCTGCACCGTGTCGGCCACGCTGACGTCGTAGTCCATGGCGCGCGCCTTTTGCCTGATCCGCGACTCGAGCATGAGGTCGGTGACGACCGCAAGAATACGTCCCGACGTTGAGGAATCCGCTCTCATGTCCCGTGTCACCACAGACGGCGGCCGCGCACTCTATCACCCACGGAGATGACCGTCCTAATCCCCGCCTTCAGCCCCCGAGCCTTCATCCGAGGCGGACGGCTGCTCCGCCGGCGGTTCTTCCGCAGGCGCAGGCGCCACTGCTGCGGGCTTGCTGTAGGCGACGGACATGTCCAGCAGCTCCGCCAGGTCGAACACCTGCATCCCCTTCTCCGCCGCCTGCGGTACGGAGCCAACGCCCTCCTCGAACATCTGCATGCAGAAGGGGCAGGCCACGGCGACGATGTCCGCGCCTGTCTCTGCCGCCTCCTCCGTCCGCGCGTGGTTTATACGCTGGCCGCCGCTCTCCTCCACCCACATGTGGGAGCCGCCGGCGCCGCAGCAGAACGTCCCCTTCTTGCAGCGCCGCATCTCAACCGACTTTGCTCCCGTGGAAGCGAGGACCTTACGCGGCTCGTCTATGATATCGTTGTGGCGGGCGATGTAGCAGGGGTCATGATACGTCACGCTCTTCTCCGACAGGCCGTTCGCCCCGACCTGTCGGGGCAGCTTCCCCTCGGCGATGAGCTGCTCCAGGAACACGGAGTGGTGGAGCACCTCAAAGCGCCCGTCTAGTTGGGGGTACTCGTGCTGCATCGTGTTGAAGCAGTGGGGGCACATCGTGAGGACCTTCTGCACCCCTTTCGCCTTGAACACGTCGATGTTGCCCTGGGCCTGCATCTGGTACAAGTACTCGTTGCCCAGGCGGCGGGCCGGGTCGCCTGAGCACCCCTCCTCGTTGCCCAGCACCCCAAAGCTCACGCCCGCCTCCAAAAGCAGACGCGCCGTGGCCTTGGTCACCTTCACGTTGCGCTCCTGGAGGGCACCGGAGCAGCCCACCCAGAACAGGTATTCCTGACTGCCATCGAACATCGGGATCTCCACCCCATCCGCCGCCATCTCCTCGATCCAGCTCGTGCGGGTTAGCTGCGTCCCCCGCCAGGGGTGGCCCCGCTGCTCCAGCTGCGTCAGGACGGCCTGCGCCGTCTCCGGCATCTTCGACTCCTCCATCACCAGGTAGCGGCGCATGTCCATGATCGTTGGCACATGCTCGATGAACACCGGGCACTCCTCCACGCAGGCGCCGCAGGTCACACAGTCCCAGATCGGATCGAAGCCCACCTCCTCGATGAGGGGCGTCGGCTGCTCCGGCCGGTGAGTGGTGGGCGAGAGGGCAGGGACCTGCTCCTCCATCAGGTGGCGGATGTCTATGATGATCTGCTTGGGGGATAGGGTCTTACCGGTGAGGCTGGCGGGGCAGGCGTCGGTGCAGCGGCCGCACTCCGTGCAGGTGTAGGAGTCCAGCATCTGCTTCCAGCTGAACTGCTCCACCTTCCCCACCCCGAAGCTCTCCGCCGTCTCGAAGTCCTTGATCGGCTGGAGGACGCCGGTGGGCTGCAGGGAGCGGAAAAACACGTTGGGCACGATGGTGAGGACGTGAGAGTGCTTGGAGTACGGCAGGTAGACCAGGAACACGAGGAAGTCCAACAGGTGCGAGTACCACCAGGCGACGTGGAACAACTCCAGGGCTTGTCCGCTGAAGCCGATCACGTCCCACAGCTCCGCTAAGCCGAACGCCAGGAACGACGCCCACTCGTGGTTGGGGCGGTCGAGCGCGATCTCGGCGCTGTTGGTGAACACGTCCGTCACCATCAGCCAGCCGATCAGCCCCAGGATGATCCAGCCGTCGATGTTCAACGTCATTCGCTGGGGTCGCCAGAAGAACCGCTGCCAGGCCGCCATCAGGACACCCACGATCACAAGGATGTTGAAGACGTCCATGACGGGCCGCAAGCCCAGCGTGTACACATCCCCCAGCAGGCTCTCCAGGCTGGCGTCCTCATGGATGCCGTTGAGCAGGAAGTTCAGCGTCCGCACCTGGAGGACGATGAACCCCCACCAGATGAGGCTGTGCAGCACGCCCGAGTACCAGTACTTGGGCCGCGCCACCCTGGAGTTGCCCAGCACCGAGGGGATGAGGCCTACCGCGCGGCGGAGCGGATCGCCGAAGCGGTTGACCCATTGACCGCGCAGGAACCAGCGGTAGCGTATGCCCGCCGAATAGATGAAGAAGAGGATGAAGCCGAAGAAGATGATCGCGTAGAAGACGTTGCCGGGGAACTCCGTGGATGGCGCCATATGCCCTCTCGATTTAGATAGGTTCCGCTTCCTAAACCCGCACCTTATGATAGCCACGGGTCTATTGACGGTCAAACGAAAGGGCGACGTAGCGGGAGGAATCTCACACCACGTGAAAGCCCAGCCGGAGCCGGCCGCCCGTGACCCTGCCTCCGCATCGGGCTATAATCGACCCCGCTATGACCACCGAGATCCGCCCCATCAGTGAAGACGACCTCGAAGCCGCCCACTTCTTGCTCGCCTACTCTTTCACCAGTGACCGTTCCGAACGGGGGCGGATAAAGCATGTGGAGTCGATGGGGACTGCCCTGGCTCTGTACGACGACGGCCAGATGGCGGCTTGCCTCCGGATATTCCCCCTGCAGACGTTCATCCACGGCGCCTCCATACCCCTGGGTGGCATTTCCGGCGTGGCCTGCTTGCCGGAGCACCGCCGCAAGGGCTACGTCGGCCAGCTCCTGCGCCACGCCCTCGCCCTCATGCGAGAGCAGGGCCAGCCGCTATCATCACTTTTTACCCCTCACCCATCCCTCTACCGGCGTTATGGCTGGATGACCGCCTCAAACGCTATCTCCTATAGGTTCAAGCCGAAGGACATCTCCCTGACGAACTCCGCCCCGCCAGCGGGCCACGCCTATCGCATCACGGAGGAGGAGTGGCCGACGATCGCCGACGTGTACAAGCGGTTCGCCGCGCACCGCAACGGCTACCTGAACCGCGACGAGCGCTGGTGGAAGGAAACGATATTCCGGCGCATCTACGACAGCAAGCGGAAGCTGAGCGACGTGGCCGTTTGGACGGATGGCCAAGGCCAGCACAGCGGCTACTTCGTATACCACAGCACCAGCGAGCAGCCTACGGGCGCTCCGTCCATCGACAAGATTTACGTGGAAGAGCTGATCGCGTTGGATACCAACGCCTACTCCGGCCTCCTCCGCTATCTCCTAGCTCACGACCTGGCCGCGAGCATAACCTTGTTCGGAACCGTCGATGAGCCGCTGTCCCTCATAGTCGAAGAGCCGGATCGAATTAACCGGGAGCTCGAGTACGGCTTCATGCTTCGCCTCGTCGATCTGGAGAAGGCCTTCGCCGCCCGCCCGGCCGCCGCCGCGGCCCCCGAGGGCGCCTTCACTATCCACATTTCCGACCCGTCCGCGCCCTGGAACCAGGGCGTCTGGCGCATAGAGTCCTCCGGCGGGCAGCTCGCCGCCACCAAGGCCGACGGCACGGCTGACCTCTCCACGGACGCCGCCGCCTTCGCCGCGATGTACAACGGCTTCCTCCGCCCCACCGAGGCCGCCCGCTCCGGCCTGGCCGAGGCCAGCGACCCCCAGGCGGCCGCCCTGGCCGACCGTATCCTGGCCACCGACTATCCGCCACACCCCTCTGACTTCTTCTAGGCGCGCCGGCGCCGCTTGCCCTTCGGGTCAGCGCGCGCTAGTCTGGCAGGGCGATGGCCTCCCCCAAAGAGAAGATCCAGCGCCGCCTGGAACTGCTGCCGCCACTACGCGGCCGCGGCCCCGTTTCCTACGACTACGGCCAGTGGGTGGACCTCACGCACCACCTCCTGATCACCCTGTTCGGCGCGGAGTCGCCGCAGGCCAGGGGCTTCCTAGAGGTGGTCGGCGAAGGGGCTGAAGCCCGCGGCTGGGGCCTGCCCTTGGCGCCGGGAAATCCCTGGAGTATGCAGGCCCGCCTGGACCGCGCCGAGGAGCACCTGCGGGCAGTGCTCGCCCGCCTGAGCGAGCCTCCGCCTAACCCGGACCCACATTAGACCGCACCGCCGCCGCCACCAACTCCGCCCCTACCTCATACGACAGCCGCGAGGTCTCAAGCGTAACGTCGTACAGCGATGGGTCGTT
>CAJXNA010000085.1 GCA_913056415.1 uncultured Chloroflexota bacterium
ACTGTTCGTCGGCACCAAAGCGAGTGCCCGGTCTGCGACTCGCGCCTCGCTGATCTATTGGTTAAAGAATTCTGTGGAGATGAGGCCGTACTTAGGATTGGACTTTCCAGGCCTTTCTCGACGCCACAACATCGCACTTTGTGCTGGATGCAGATAAACCACGTTTTCCTGATACCATCGAAACGCAACCATTTCGTGTGACCCAGGAGCACGCCCATGACCAGCCTCGATGTCCTCGCCGAAGGGCGGGGCGAATACCTCAAGGTAGACCCCGATGGCTTCCGCGATTGGGTCCGCGAGAACAAGAGCCGCGCCCTCGTCCCCAAGCTCATGTCGGAGAAGGAGGCGGTCGAGAAGCTCGTTTCCGACGGCGACTACCTTTGGTATGAGTGCAACTACCTCCAGCGCGGCCCAGCCTCCCTGATCCGTGAGATGATCCGCCAGAAGAAGAAGGACCTCTGGGTGGGCGCCAAGTTCACCTGGGTCACCGCCGCCCTCCTCGTCGGCGGCGGTTGCGTCTCCAAGCTCGATGTCGGTTTCTTCCTGTTCGGCCCCACCGTGGAGCAGGCGATCCGCGAGGGCCGCGTCACGGCCTATGAGTACTCCAACGTGGTGATGACTAACCGCATCATGGCCGGGGCGATGGGCCTCCCCTTCATGCCGGTTCGCTCCTTCGGCGGCACGGACGGCTTCACCCACTCCGGCGCCAAGCTGATCAACGACCCCTACACCGGCGAGCCGATCACCATCGTCCCCGCCCTCAACCCGGACGTCGCCCTCATCCACGTCCACCAGGCGGACGTGTTCGGCAACGCCCGTATCTTCGGCACCGGCATCTCCCACCAGGAGGCGGCGATGGCCTCCAAGAAGGTGATCGTCTCCACCGAGGAGATCATCGAGACGGACGAGATCCGCCGCGACCCTGGCCGTACCACCATCCCCTACTACGTCGTGGACGCCGTCGTCCACGCCCCCTTCGGCGCCTACCCGGGCGAGATGCAGGGCCACTACACCTCGGACGTGCCGCACGTCATCGAGATCGTCGCCTCCACCCTGCGCGGCCTCATCCCCCAGTATCTCGACAAGTACGTCTACGGCGTCTCCTCCCAGGCTGAGATGCTGGACAAGCTCGTCGGCGCCAACAGGCTGAAGGAGATCCAGGGCCGCGCCACCATTAAGGAGGGGTACAGAGCATGAGCGAGAAGGCTTCCTACTTCAACGAGCGCGAGCACCAGATCTGCACGGTAGCCCGCATGATCGAGGACGCCAGGACCTACTGGGTGGCCGGCGGCGGCTCTCCCATGGCCTCCATCCTCCTGGCCACGAAGCTGTACGCCCCCAACGCCATCTACGTCACCGAGGACGGCGTCCTCGCCCCTGAACCCGCCCTCCCTCTCGATCCCCTCATGACGATGGTCGCCAGCCGCTCCAGCTATCGCGCCCTACAGTGGGGCACCATGAACACCATCGGCTTCCACGCCCAGATCGGACTCATGGACTACGGCATCCTCAACACCCTCCAGGTGGACCCCTATGGCAACATCAACTCCACCGCCCTGGGCGACTACGAGGGCGAGCACCGACGCTTCGGCGGCCCCGGCGGCGCCGACTCCATCGCCGCCCTGTGCTGGCACACCATCCTCATGACCGACCAGCAGGCCCGCAAGTTCGTCCCCCGCGTGGACTTCATCTCCTCGCCCGGATACCTCGACGGTAGCGAGGGCGCCCGCGAGCGCGTCGGCCTCCCCCGCGGCACCGGCCCCTGGCGCGTCGTCACCCCTTGGGCCGTGTTCGATTATGAGGACCGCCACCTCCGCCTCTCCGGCGTCTCACCCTTCGTCACCATCGACCAGGTCCTGGCGGAGATGTCGTTCAAGCCGCGGATGGCCAAGAAAGTCGAGACGCTGGAGACGCCCACGGAGGACGAGCTGGCGCTGCTGCGCACGGAGCTGGACCAGCGCGGTCAGATCACCGACGTCGGCAAGCCGGTCGTCCTTCAGGATGATGGCACATACGCCTTCGTAGAGGAGCAGAAGGAGAAGGGCGACCTGCCCAGCAGCTGGTAGGGACGGCCCAGACGGCTTACCGCAGCGGCCCCTGCCACGCCTTTCAGCCCAGCGAGCCAGCCGCGGCGGCGAATCAGGCGTTAACCTTTCGTTTCGTCACGTGGGCTCGCTTCTCAAGGTACTGCCTCACCATCAGCAGCGCCGTTATGCCCTCTCCAATCGCCGCTCCCAGCTGCTTCGTGGAGCCGGCACGGACGTCTCCCGCCGCGAACACCCCCGGCAGCGTCGTTTGGAGCGTTTCGTCCGTGACGACGAATCCCCATTGGTCGAGGTCGACAGCGCCCTTGAGGAAAGAAGTGTTCGGGTCCAGGCCGATGAAGATGAAGGCGGCCGCGGGCCGGAACACCCGCTCCTCTCCGCTCTCCTTTTCCCTGGCGACGATAGCGGAGAGCTTGCCGCCCTCGCCCCGGAACTCCGTGACCTCCATATTCGTGTGCACTTCGAGCTGCGAATGGTTGAGCACCTTATCCCGCAGAAGCTGCGAACCCTTCAGCCGGTCACTACGCTCGATAATGCGGATCTTCTTGGCGAACTGCGAGAGGAAGAGCCCCTCCTCCAGCCCGGAGTTCCCCCCACCGATGACAACTAGCTCATCCGCGCCCCTGTAAAAGGGGCCGTCGCAGGTGGAGCAAAAATGGATGCCTGCGCCTATCAGCTCTTCTTCCCCTGGGACGCCGAGCCGCCTGTAGGTTGATCCCGTGCAGATGATAGCTACCTGCCCGCAGTACTCATCCCCGCCTTCCGTCGTCGCCATCACGTATTCGCCCTCCCGCTTGATCCCCTTCACCCCCACGGCGGAGAGCAGCTCAACCTCGTAACGCCTCGCCTGCTGGATGATGCGGTCTGCCAGATCCCCTCCCTGGATTCCCTCAGGGAAGCCGGGATAGTTATCAATGCGCTCAGTAAGAGCCGCCTGGCCGCCCAGGGCGCTCTTCTCGATAACTAGGCTGTCGATCCCCTCGCGAGCGGCATAGATCGCCGCCGTCAGCCCGGTTGGCCCACCACCTACGATCAACAGGTCATAGTAGCTACGTTCGGCCTTGAGGCTCAGGCCTAGCCTACCTGCCAGCTCGTCGTTGGAAGGCTCAAGTAGATGGCTTCCATCGGGAAACGTTATTGTGGGTATCGTCCGTCCGCCGCCCTGAAGCTCCTCCACGAAGCGCAGCCCCTCCGGGTCTGCATCGATATCGATCCAGTCATAGGGCACGCGCTGTTCGCCCAGGAACTGCTTGGAGCGTCTGCAATCGGGGCACCAGGGGGCCCCGTAGACTTTGACATCCGCCATAAGTCACATCTCCTTAGCCTCAGCCTTGATTGCCGGCGCCTCACGGGAACGCCTGGCCACGCACTGATATGTATCCTGATGACGCCGACAGGCTCCTAGCGGAAGAGATCGCGCTCCGGCGGGCGCACCATGTCACGGGCCGTGCCGCAGCCCTTCGGGTACTCGTACCCCCGCACGATCGCTACCGGCACCCCGGATAGTTTCCCCATCACCAGCTCCGCCGCCGCCGCCAGCTCGTCGGCCACCGCCAGCGTGCTGACCCGCAGCTCGTGCCCGTAGGGGTCCGTCTGCCCCACGTAATCCACGAACGCCTCCATCCCCGCCACCCCCACCGCCACATTAGTGTGGCCCTCGCGCCAGGGCCGCCCGAACGTATCGCTGATGATCACCGGCACCTCCAGCCCTGTCCGCTCCCGCAGGGCATCCCTGATCCCCACCGCCGAACGGTCCGGGTCCTCCGGCAACAGCGCCACGTACCCCTCGCCCACGTTGGAGGCGTCGATCCCGGCGTTGGCGCACACGAAGCCGTGCCGCGTCTCCGTGATAAGCACCGGCCCCGCCTGACGGACGATGCGGCGGCTCTCCCTGAGGATCAGCTCAGCCAGCCGCGGGTCCTTCTCCGTCTCCTCGGCCAGCCTCAGCGCCTCCGCGCCCGGCTTCACATCCGCCAGGTCGACCACCCTCCCTTCGGCCTTGGAGACGATCTTCTGGGTGACGATCAGGACATCGCCCGCCGCTGGGGGCGTGCCCTGCCGCTCCGCCGCCTCGCAGATCAGCGCCGCGACGTCGTCCCCAGACTTGACGTCGGGCAGGCCGCCCAGGCCGATGATCCGTAGCTCCGGCGCGCCCATCGATTCACGCCCCGACGATACGCACACCCGTGTGGGCCTTGTATATCTTATTGATGTGAAGGAGCAACACGGTCCACTCCTCCAGATAGCGAGCGTTCATCAGCCCGCCCGCGTCCAGCGCCCGCACGTACTCGATCCGCTCCACCAGCTCCATCACCGTCTTCTTGGCGCCACTGTGGTCGCCGCAGACGAGAACGTCCCCCTGCATCGGCCGATCGACTTTCTGAAGCTCCGTGCCGTCCAGGTGTTGGAACGCGCTCACCACCTTCGCCTCGCGCGCTACGACCCGCGCCTGCTGCGCCGCCGAGCCCTCGTCCACGAGGATCGCCTTGGGTTGACCGCGGTCGAACACCATGGGTACCACCACGTCGACCAGTACCTTGTCGCCAATCGCTTCGGCCAGGTTCTCCAGAGTGCTTTGATGAGCGTCCCAGGGCACGGTCAGGAACACCACCGTCGCCTGCTCCACCGCTTCCGCGTTGACCAGCCCCTCCACCTCCGCCTCCGGCAGCGCCTCCTTCACATTCTTCGCCGCCTCCTCCGCCCTATCTTTCGATCGCGAGCCGATGAACACCAGGTCGCCGGCCTTGGCGAACCGCATCGCCAGCCCCAGCCCCTCCGGGCCGGTGCCACCGATGATGCCTATCTTCATCATGCGCAAGTCCTCCGATTATGCCAGCACAAAGCCATTCAGACAGCTTGAACACTAACATCCGCACCCGCCTGCCGGAAGCCCGCCTGCGGGCAGCGCCGCTAGCATAGGCGCGCCAGTTTGCCCGCCGCAACCGTGTCGCAACCCCATACCCATTGCCTTAGCCCCTCGCTAAGCGGTACAATCGTTCGCGACTTCACCGGGATGGCGGCGTGGGGTGTGCCTCCCGGTCCCAAGCGATGTTGGCCATCCGCCTGAGGCGGACTTCACCCCCGCAGCGATAGGCTTTACCGGCTCCATTGGGGCAGGAGCGATTATTCGCGGCATGGCCAACGTCCGCTACCACGTATCCCTCTACAGCCTGACTCACGTCTTCCAGGACAGCCGCCGCGCCTTGACGGCGCTGACTGACGTCGCCCTGGACGTAGCGTGGGGACAGTTCCTGACTGTGATCGGGCCCAGCGGCTGCGGCAAGTCCACCCTCCTTCGCATCATCGGTGGCCTCCTGCGTCCCAGCGAGGGCGAAGTGCTCATCGACGGCGCCGCCCCCGTCGAATCCCAGCGCCGCCGCGATATCGGCTTCGTCTTCCAGGACCCCGCCCTCCTCCCCTGGCGCACCGTCCTCAGCAACGTCCGCCTCCCCCTGGAGATCGACCACGGTGCTCGCGACCGGACCGCCCCATCACCGGAGGAGCTCCTGGAACTCACCGGCCTGGCCGACTTCCATTCCTACTACCCGCACGAACTCTCCGGCGGCATGCAGCAGCGCGTCGCCATCGCCCGCGCGCTGGCCTTCGACCCCTCACTACTGCTTATGGACGAGCCGTTCGGCGCCCTGGATGAGATCACCCGCTCCGCCATGCGCTACGAGCTCCTGCGCATCTGGTCCGCCGGAGGCGGAGCGCCGTCCGGGACCGAAGGTCGGCCGACCCGGCGGCCCCACAAGACAGTGGTATTCGTCACCCACTCCATTCCGGAGGCGATCGCCCTCTCCGATCGCGTCGTCGTGCTGTCCCCGCGCCCCGGCACCGTCCGCGCCGCGATCGACATCGAGCTGCCGCGCCCACGGACCCAGGAGATGGAGCGGACCGCCCCCTTCCTGGACTACGCCGACCAGCTCCGCAACCTGCTCAAGGAGGCCCCGGCATGAACCAGACTCTGCGCTCTCTCGCCGCTCACATCCTCCCGCCAGCCCTGACCCTCATCGGCGCCCTCCTCTTCTGGGAGTTCTGGGTACAGTGGCGGGACATCGCCATCATCGTAGTGCCACCCCCATCAGCGGTCCTGGAGCGATTCCTGGACGACCCAGACTTCTTCCGGCACCATGGCGGCTGGACGCTGTACGAGGCGACACTCGGCCTGCTCCTCGGCTCCTCCTTCGCCCTCGCCCTGGCGATAGCGATGGCCCACTCCCGTCTGACCGAGCGGGCGCTGTTCCCCCTGGCGATCATCATCAAGGTCACGCCCATCGTCGCGGTGGCGCCGGTCCTGGTAATCATGTTCGGATTCGGCACCACGCCCAAGATCCTCGTCGCCGCCCTCTTCTCCTTCTTCCCCATGCTGGTCAACGCCATGACCGGCTTCCGTGATGTCAACCCCGGAGCGCTGGAGTTCTTGCGCTCCCTTCGCGCCTCCCCCTGGCAGCTGTTCTGGAAGCTGCGCCTGCCCAGCGCCTTGCCTTACCTGTTCGCCGCCCTCAAAGTCACATATCCCCTCGCCCTCATCGGCGCCGTCGTCGCCGAGTGGTTCACCGGCGACCGCGGCCTGGGACTGGTGATATTCGTGGCCAACGCTAACCTGGACACGCCAACCCTGTTCGCCGCCGTCGGCGTCCTCGCCCTCACCGGCGTCACCCTCAACGTCCTCCTCTACCTGACTGAGCGACGCCTCCTCTTCTGGCACGAGACGATACGTACCATCCGATAGGAGCCCACCAGGAGGAAACAAGTGCCCCACATCACACCCCGCCCGCTCCTCGCCGCCCTGCTGCCGCTGCTAGTCGCGGTGCTTCTGGCCGCCTGCGAGAACGGGGGAGGCCCCGACGAGTCGGGGGCTTCCTCCCCCACGCCCGACAAGATCACCTTCATGGCCGGCTTCAAGCCCCAAGCCAACCTGCCGTTCGTCGGCGCCTACGTCGCCCAGGAGAAGGGCTTCTTCGCGGAGCAGAACCTGGAGGTCGAGATCCAGCACGTCAACACCCCCGGCGAGAACTTCAAGTTCCTCAGCCTGGGCGAGGTTCAGTTCTCTACCGGCGACGCCGCCACCCTCATCGAACGCGCGGGCGACGACCCGCCCCTCGGCATCGTCGCCATCGCTCTGATCGGGCAGCGAGGCCAGCAGGGGTTCGCCGTCCTCGCCGACTCCGGCATCGAGACGCCTGCGGATTGGGCCGGCAGGCGCGCAGGCTACAAGGGCACTCAACCCACGCCCGACTTCCTCGCTATACTTAACGCCAACGGCATCGACCCCGGCGATGTAGCGACCGTTCGCATCGGCTTCTCGCCCCTGATCCTCACCGAAGGCGAGGTCGACATCTTCCCCCTCTTCCTCTCCAACGAGCCGGACACCCTGCGCAACCTGGGCTACGAAGTTACGGTCGTGGAGGCGGCCGACTTCGGCGCGCCCACCCTCGGCCTCACCTACGTCACCAGCCAGGACTACCTCAGCGAGAACCCGGACATCACCCTTCGCTTCCTCAAGGCCGCCCTTCGCGGCATCGAATACGCCCGCGACAACCCCGAGGAGGCGATCGACATCGTCCTCCAGTACGCGAGCCAGGAAGACCGCGAACACATGCGCTTCATGATGGACACGGAGCTGGCCGCCGCCCAGAGCGACCTCACGGACGAAAACGGCATCGGCTGGATGACCCCAGCGCAGTGGAGGGCCCTGCACGACTACCTGGTGGAGTTCGGCGGCATCCCCGCGCCCCTGGACGACGTATCCGTCACCTACGACGACCAGTTCGTCAAGGAAGTGTACGGAGGTAGCTAGCGCTTCCCGGCCGTAACCCTTCCCTTGACACCTCGACCGGACGGTGCCTAGTCTGGGTTATCCCCATTCCCGCGTGAGAGCCGCCATGAGCCAAGAGCTACCCGAAGGCA